>NZ_JABFTW010000013.1:0-122509 GCF_021404355.1 Halomonas sp. MCCC 1A11062 | reverse complement strand
GCACTTCCAGAAGCTGGAACTGGTCGTCAGCAACGTCAAGTTCCAGGACGGGGAGCAAGTGGTTGATCAATCAGACAGGAATGCGGCCTGATCGCCATCCACCAGATTTGACGATAACTCCATGCCCCAGGAATTCCGGCGCAGGATCTGGGAAGAGATCTGATTGGCTCAATGCAGCTTGTGAGTCTCATCGTCGGAGACGGGGCTCGGCTGTGTCCCGGCATCCTCGAGATCGGCCCACGGCTCCCGCGGCGCTTCCACGCGCTCGCCGGTACGTGCTGCATAACGCTCACGGTGCAGTGCCTTGAGCAGCCCGGCGACCATCAGCATGACCACTACCGAGAATGGCAGTGCCGCCATGATCACGGCGGCCTGTAGCGTTTCCAGTCCACCTGCCATCAGCAATACCGCCGTCAACAGCCCCAGCAGGCCACCCCATAGCAGCCTGTGAGCAGTGGGCGGCTCGGGGTCGCCACCCGCCAGAATCGTATTGATGACCAACGTGCCCGCATTGGCCGAGGTGATCAGATACGTCGCTATCAACAGCACCAGCATAGCGGAGAAGCCCCGCCCCAGCAGCCCGAGTTCCATGGCCTCGATGGTGGCAAAGACTGCCGTGGCAATATTGGAGTCGACGGCTGCCACGATGCCGCCGTTGCCGAACAGCTCATGATACAGCGCCGTCCCGCCGAAAAGCCCAATCCATACGATGGTGATCACGGTGGGCACCAACAACACGCCCATGACGAATTCGCGAAAGGTTCGACCACGCGATACACGGGCGATGAACATTCCCACGAACGGCGACCAGGCCAGCCACCAGCCCCAGAAAAATACCGTCCATTCCGACTGCCAAGCATCGCCTCGGGTGGCATTGGTATGGAACGTCATACCCATCAGGTTCTGGATATAGTCCCCGGCCGATTCGATGGTGATCGCCACCAGATACTGGGTGGGGCCGAACAGCAGCAGAAAGAGGACGGCAGCGATGCTCAGCCAGAAGTTGGCCTCGGAGAGCAAACGTACGCCACGCTTCACTCCGGAGACGACCGAAAGGGTGGCAATGGTCATGATCACGGCAGTAACAACCAGCTGCAGCAGCAGCGACGACTGCAGGCCGAAAACTGCCTCGAGCCCGGCATTCATCTGCTGTACGCCGAGCCCTAGCGTCGTGGCGATACCAAACACGGTACCGAAAACGGCCAGCACATCCACGACATCTCCCAGGACACCTTCGGTACGCCTGCCCAGCAGCGGAGTCAGAGCGGAGCGAATCGTCAGCGGCAGGTTCCAGCGGTAGGAAAAGTAAGCCAGCACCAGCGCCACGAAGGAGAAGATCGCCCAACCGTTCAACCCCCAGTGAAAATAGGTCAGACGCATGGCAACCCGGGCGGCATCAGGGCTCATGCCCTGCTCGATGAAAGGATTGTCCTGGAACTGCAGGATCGGCTGGGCCACCGACCAGAACAGAATGCCCACCCCGGTACCGGCCGCGAACAACATCGCCACCCAAGAGAAAAAGCTGAACTCGGGCTGCTCGAAATCACCGCCCAGACGCACGTTCTTGTATCGGCCCATGCCCAGCCACACCATGAACAAGAGTAGGAAGGCGACCAGAAGAACGTAGTACCACTCCAGGAAGGGATCGAGCACGCCTCGAGCCAATGCCAGCCCTTGGCCTAGACGCTCGGTATAGAAGGTTCCATAGAAAAGGGAAACCGTCACCACCACGAAAGTCACCAGGGTGACCCTCGGGTTCATGCCCTTGAGTAGTCCACGCTGCGCCTGCCGTTGCATCTCCCCTCCCCTGCCCAAGATGCCGTGCCGTCACCATCATAAGGCAGCGAAGCGGTCACATCACGCCAGCGACCGTATTGCCATGAGCCAAGCCGGCCAAAGGCAAGCATCTGAAAGGAAAGTACAAAAGAGGCTTTTCATTTCCCCCCGAACGCGCTAGTATACGCCTCGTTCTCGGGGGCATGACCACGGTCGAGCCTGCGTCAGTTTCCGAGAAAAATCAGTCGGAGCGTGGCGCAGCTTGGTAGCGCGCTGCAATGGGGTTGCAGAGGTCGCAGGTTCGAATCCTGTCGCTCCGACCATCTGATTCGAAAAAACCGCCACTAACGGGTCATGCCGAGTGGCGGTTTTTCGTCGCTGGTAAAATTCTCGCAAAACTCTCGTAAAGCACCTCTCCTAAAGTACCTCCTCGCAATGCAGTCCTCACCTGGCTAGAGTGCAAGGGAATCCCCCGGACCAAAGGAAGGTCGATGCTACGTTCTTGTACCCTCTTTTCGTTTGCACTGTTGAGCCTGGTGGCTCATGCCGATACCGCCTCGGCGGAATGCGAGCTCAGCGCCGATCAACGCGAGATGCTCGAGCGGGTCAACGATGCACGCAGCGAAGGCCGTCAATGCGGCGATGAGGAGTTCTCTGCCGCAGATCCGCTAGAGTGGAACTGCCACCTGGCCGAGGCCGCACTCGACCACTCGCGAAACATGGCTGAAGAGGAATTCTTTGACCACACCGGCCCCGACGATCGAGGCGTCACCGCTCGGGTGAGCGATACAGGCTATGTGTGGCAGGCTGTGGGCGAAAACATTGCCGCCGGTCAGGCAGAGGTCGAGCGTGTCATGCAAGGATGGCTGGAAAGCCCCGGGCACTGTGCGAACATCATGAGTGGCGACTTCAGCGAAATGGGGGCGGCTTCCCATGCAGCGGAAGGTTCCCGCTATTCGCCCTTCTGGACACAGGTGTTTGCCCATCCGAGATGATGGCATCCCGCCTATGGAGGAAGACTAAGGAAGTGAAAAGATAAGGAAGCAAAAAGAGAATAGAGGCTAGAACAGTACAGTTACGGGAGTTGAATGTCGTCGGGACCCTCCCTGGCCCTTGGGTGCAACGGGTAACGCTGGTTCAGTGAATGTACGCGACGAGAGCATCGTTCGCCGCTTGCTGGGCCAAGGCATGGGAAACCCAGTGGTTCAGGACTTCGCACACATCGGCTTCCACACGCTGCTGTGTTGGCATGAGGTTTCTCCTTTGTGACAACGAGAAACATCATGCCGCAGGTTTGTCGACATTTCATCAGGCTTACGAAACTTTGCCCTCAAGATGCAGCATTCAATCTGAGGCTGCCATAAAACGCGCGTTTGCATTCGAATGGTGAGTGGAAATGGCTTCCATGAACTTTTTGGCGCGTAAAACCGCCGCAGCCTGGAGCAGAGCTCAATCGAGAGCCCCAAGTCGGCAGTTGATGCCTGCCGGTATCACCCCTTGCGGGTTCTCCAGCATCAAACCAATGGCAAAGGTCCCGCTCGAGGCATCGATCACGCTATCCACCCGCTGCACACGAGCCGACGCCGTTTCCTCTACTGGCGCAAGCAGCTCTATCTCCAGGTTGTCTCCCACGGCTATCGCGCCGAAAGCAGTCAATGGCAAGACCGCCTCGATGCGCAGTGGGTCGAGCTGAACCAGCTCGAGCACCGGCGTGGCGTCGATGTACTCCCCCTCCTCGGCCACACGCTGCGTGATCAAGCCCGCGAACGGGGCCCGATGCGTCATCTGCTCCAGCCGGGCGTTGGCCAGGTTGACCTGCATGCGGGCAAGGCGCATTTCCGTGTCGATCTCGTCGCGCTCGCTGTCGCTGAGCATACCGCGCTCGATCATGCGCTGGTTGCGCTGTACCCGCCGTTCGGCATAGTCGGCACGGGCACGCTCCAGCGCCACGCTGGCCAGCTCTACGTCACGCTTTAGCGTGAATAGCGTGTCCCCCGCAGCAACCCGATCGCCCGGCTCGACCTGGATGGTTTCGATCACACCCGGTACCTGGCTCGACAGAAATGCCTGCCTGCCCGGCTCGACCAGACAGCTAAGCTCGCCGAACCAGGAGTCGCCAAGCTCCTGTCCCTGCGCCTGAAGAGCGACGCTCCCCATGCCCGCCAGGCACAGCGGTAGCGTGATGCTGCGAAGAAAGCGCTGACTCATAGGTTCCCCACTCCACCGTCCGCTGACGGCTATTCGGTTGTCGGTCACAATCATTCGGACTTGCCACTGAAACCCAACTGTTCGTCCTCGCGCCAGTCGGCCTCCAACAGCCGCGCGCGTTCTCTGGCATGGCGCGCCTCACGCCGTCGCTGAGCACGCTTCAAGCGTGTCGGCAGTTGCCCCATACGACGCTGCCACTCCGTCAGCTCATCGAGCAGAGCCTCTTCTTCACATACCACCAGTTCCACACTGCCCGGGTCGCCCTGACGTGCGCAGCGACCGGCAATCTGCCGATCCACACGCGAGGCATCGTGGTGGCCGGCAACGATGACATGCAGCCCGCCTGCTCTCTTGACCTCTTCCTCCAGCGAAATGTCGGTGCCCCGCCCCGCCATGCTGGTAGCCACCGTCACAGCACCACGACGGCCAGCGCGGGCAACCGTATCGGCTTCTTCGGCATCCTGACGCGCGTTGAGCATGGCATGTTCGATACCGGCCTCGGCGAGCCGCTGCGACAGCGCTTCGGAGTCGGCCAGGTTGACCGTGGTCACCAGCACAGCTCTCCCCTGGCCGGCGATTTCCTGGACGCGGGTGGCAATCCACTGCCACTTGTCGGCCTGCCGTGCGAGGGATATCGTCGGCCAGTGCTGGCGTTTGCTGGGCCGGTGCGGGGGTATCGCCACCACCCGCAGACGATAGGTACGCCAGAGCTCTCCGCGCACCTCTCGCGCCGTGCCGGTCATGCCGGAAAGATGGTGGTAGCGGCGGAAGAAGCGCTGGTAGGTAAGCCGCGCCAGCGTCACGTTGGGATCACTCGGCTCGCAGCCTTCGAGTCGCTCGATCATCTGCTGCAGGCCCTTCTCCCAGCTGCGGTCTGCCATGACCCGGCCGGTGTGCTCGTCGATGATCTGCACCTTGCCGTCACGCACCAGATAATGGTGGTCACGCTGGAAATGGTGGCGCGCCACCAGCGCCTGTTGAACCAGCCACTCTCGCCGTGAACGCCCTACCCAGCCACCGCCGCCCAAGGCCTGCGCCCGTTCGGTCAGCCGCTCCCGGCCACGCTCGGTCAGATGGATCTGCCCGCTCTCCCGCACGAAATGCGTATCCTCCTCGAACTCAGCGGCAAGGGCCAGCGCCTGATCGAGCAGCGCGATATCGAGCGCGTCCTTGCCTGCTGGCCCCGAGAGAATCAGCGGCGTTCGCGCCTCGTCGAGCATCACGCTGTCGGCCTCGTCGACGATGGCGAAATGCAGACCCCGCAGCAGCAGGCGTTCGTCTTGCAGCTCACCGACCAGCCGCGCCGCATGGGCCTGAAGCGGATGGCGATGACGACCCAGCAGCTGAGTGTCGCGCAGGTAGTCGAAAACCAGCTCCTTGTTGGTGCAATAGACCACATCGGCAGCGTAGGCGGCTCGCCTCTCGTGTGGCGGCATCTCATGCACCACCGCTGCCACGCTCAGGCCCAGCGCACGGTAGACCGGGGTCATCAGCTCCGCGTCGCGAGCGGCCAGGTAGTCGTTGACGGTGATCACATGTACCGGAATTCCGGCCAAGGCAGCCGTTGCCGCCGGCAGTGTCGCCGTCAGGGTCTTACCCTCGCCGGTATGCATTTCGGCGATTCTTCCCCCCAGCATAGCCAGCCCGCCCAACAGCTGTACGTCATGATGCGCCATGCCGAGCTCCCGCCGGGAGACCTCCCGCACCAGAGCGAAGGCATGCCGAGCCAGCCGTGGCGTCACGCCCTGGCGTGCAAGCGCAAGCCGCAAGCCATCGCGCTCCTCGGCCAGCACCTGTACATCGAGTGATGCCAGGCGGGCGGCATGCCGATGTATGCCCGGCAGCTGCGAGCGCAGCCCAAGCCTGCGTATCGCCGCCGGCCGATGCAGCTTCGACCTCAACCAGTGCCAGGGACGCTCCAGGCTCCCCGGCGGCAGCAGGGTTCGCTCCGGACGCGTCAGTACGTCGCCGGGCAGCTTCAGCAAAGGCATGTCGGACGGCTCATAGCTCGAAAAGCCTCAGGAACGAGCGGCGCAGGTCACGCCACAGCCGGTAGCCCAGCGGCTCCGGAGCATGCTCGATACGTACGTGAACCCGCCCCCCTAGATGTAACGAGCCCCCCTCCTGCAGCAATTCTCCCGCCGCAAAGTCGGCCAGATAATGTCGCCGAAACGCCCTGGGTGAACCATCGTCGGTCGTCGCACTGGGATCGACCGCCACGTGTCCGCCGCCCTGTACGCTCAGTACCGGGCTGGGTATTGCGTGATCGGAACTGGGCGATACCCACAGCAGGCTGCCGGCAGCATCCCACTCATGGCCCGGCAACCGCAGCTGGACCCGACGCGTATCGTCGCGCACACGCTCTACCACATGAGCCGGCAGCAAGGTGCGAATGCGCAGATCCTCCGGACGCACCACCGACGCAACGGCCGTGCCACGATGCAGATAGCTACCCAGGCGGGGAACCCCCTCCGGCATCAGCATCAGGCCAGTATGGGGGCTGATCACCACGGTGGCAGCAGCACGCTGGCGTGCATCGTCGAGCTGACGCTCCACCGGCACCAGGGTCTCGCGCAGGATGGCAGCCGCCTGGGCATCGCGCACGTTGGCGACGAGCTCCTGCTGGATCTCGCGGATTCGCGCCTCGAGCAGGCGCACCTCCACGCCCAGCTCCGGAGCGGCAATGCGCATCAACGGATCGCCAGCCGTCACCTCCTGGCCATCCTCCACCCACAGCTCGGCGAGCTCGCCGCTGACGCCAACGCGCACCTGGGCCGGCTCGCGGCTATCCACCACGCCATGCACATGGGTAGCGTAGGGCAGCGGAACCAGAAACAGCAGCAGCGTCACTGCCATGAGGCCGCCAAAGAGCCAGCCCCAGGCGCGGCCACGCGAGCCTTGCAATGAATCGTCCACGGTCATGGCCTTGAGCATCTTGAACAGAGGCAGCAATAGCGTCATGGTCACCGACCAAAGGGCGAGAATGACGCCAACGAACAGATATTTGGTGGCCACGAACACGGCGATGGCCACCATGATCATCAAGCGATAGGCGAACGACGCCAGGGCATAGCTCACCAGCCAGCACGCCTCGCGCCGGGATCGCGCCTGACTGGTCACGTCGCGCCGGCCCAGCAGGTAACGCTTCACCGCGTAGGTCAGCTGCTGATTGGCGCGATTGAAGAGATTGGGAATCTCCAGGTAATCCGCCAGCACGTAATAGGCATCGAAGCGCAGCAATGGGTTGCCGTTGAACAGCAGCGTCGACACACCCGCGATCAGCATCACGTTGAACGCCACTGCCCGCAGCAGGCCCGGTTCGGCCGCCGCCCATACCAGCATCGCCAGCGATGCCAGAAACAGCTCGACCATGATGCCGGCCGCCCCCACCAGCATGCGGCGCGACTTGTCGGGGCAGGCAGCCGCGGCACTGGCGTCCACGTATGGCACCGGAAAGAACACCAGCAGCATCACGCCGACCTCATGTACCTCGCCCCCGGCATCCTTGGTCGCCCAGGCGTGGCCCAACTCATGGAGCGCCTTGATCAGCGGATAGATGAGCGCCAGCATCAGCAAGTTGCCGATACCGAACACCCGATCGGCCAGGTTGTCGGTAAGCGACTGCCAGTGCACCCCCGCCACTACCAGCGCCAGTAGCAGCGTTGCCAGCCACAGCACCCCACCCAGTGGGCTGATGAAAGGCCTGACCAGCGGGTAGCTGGCAGCAATGAAGCGCTCAGGATCGAGCAGCGGGATGCGAATGCCCAGAGGAGAGCGCACCAGCTGTAGCCACTTGCCCCGCTTCTGCTTCGTCTGGCGTCGGGAGAGCTCGTCGATATCGATGTCGCCGTAGCCCGAAAGCACGTTGGCCCCGTGCAGCCTTCCGATCAAGGCGATCAGCTCCTGCTGGGTCGGCATGGCATCGCCCAGCGAGGCACTCACCTGATCCCATATCTCACTCAGAGTGCGCTTGCCATCCAGCCGACCGACGATCTGATACGCCTCCGGCGTGAAGCGGTGCACCTGTCCGGTGAGGGTATCGTGCAGCACGTACCACGGCTCGCCGCGATATTCGTGGCGATGCAGGCTGGCATGATGACGCAGCCGCAAGCGCAGGTCGGCCACTCGATGCCAATGCTGGCTGAACAGCGGGCCGGCCACGCCTCAGCCCCACCAACGCCATAGCGTCAGGCGCAGCCAGTCCACCAGCTCCCGCGTCCAGATGACGATCAGCTTGTTCTCGCCGGTCTCTATCCTGGCCACGCCCTGCAGCCCCGGACGCAACTCGCGTCGCGCAGCGCCATCGATGCTCTCGGCATCGCGCACCAGGCTTGCCTCGACGACGAAGCGAGTGCTGCCATCACTGCTGCGGGTCTGCGGTGTGAGCCGTTCGATGACGAAAGGCAACCGTTCGCCGGTCATCGCCGCCAGCACCAGTTCGCCCCGCTGCCCCACCCTGACGTCATCGATGCGGCGCTCCGGCACCTCCAGTTCGAGACGGAAGTCGTCCAGCGGCGAAACCCGGAACAGCTCCTCCCCCTGCTCCACGGCACCTCCCAGTCGCTGGGTGAGATCGCCGCTGACCACCACGCCGGCAAATGGCGCCAACAGCGTGGCCCGTTCCAGCCGAGAATCCACCAGAGCCAGCCTTGCCTGGGCCTGATCGCGCTGCGCCGCCAATACGTTCATGCCGGCACGGTCGCCCCGTGCCCGCATCTCCTGCTCCTGGCGCTCGAACTTGGCCAGCTCGCTCTGCCACTGCAGGCGTTCTAGCAACAGGTCTCGGGTCTCCATGTCGGCCAGGGGCTGGCCGGCCTCGACCCTATCGCCGGGCCGCACCAGAGCCGCATCGATATAGCCACGAAACGGCGCCGTCATCACTCGCTGCTCGCGGCTCTCGAGTATCGCATCGGCGGCGATGCGCTCCTCTCCTGTCGCCAGCCAGGAGAAGGCCAATAACCCTGCCAGCACCAATCCGGTCAGCTTGTAGCCCAGGAACCCCGGGCCGAACAGCCGCCCCAACTGCTCCGACGTAGCCACCGCCATCTTCAGCGGCAACGGTCTGTCGTTGCGCCGCTTCTCTTCGAGGGCCCGGGCGCAGAGTGCCAGCAAACTCTCAAGCGCCGCTACCTCTTCGGCATCGAAGGGCATGTCGCGCTCCAGGGTAACGGCGCCGAGGGGCTCCGCTCCATCCAGCAACGGCAAGCTGACCACCGCTCCCAGCCCCGTCATGCCGCCCAGCGCCGCCTGGGCGCGCACCACACGGTGCTCCCACCCCGGCCCGGCGGGAGCCGGCCACACTGCGCTGATGCGCTGGTCCAACGCCTCGTCCATAGCAGTTTCCGTGGCGCGGATGCGATTCATCTTGCGATTGAACTGAGCGCTGTGAGAAATCTGCTCGACTCGCGTACGAGAACCGCGCCGCCAACCCAGGCTGACCCGCTCCGCTTCGAAGTGGCTGGCCAGGCGCGAGACGAGCTGCATGGCAGCGGAGGCAAAACGCGGTTCGGCGAGCACTGCCGCCAGCAGAGAAAGGTGCTGGGAAAGCCGGTCCTGGAGCTGTCGCCCGCTGCGATACGAGCGCTGCAACACGTCGCGCTCGAGAGTCGCGACGCCATCCTCGAGCCGCTGCATCAGCGGCAGCAGGGCTGTCTGCACGGCGCTATCGCGGCCCCGCAGAGCCTCGGGCAACATGACCCGCAAGGCCACCGCTCCCAGCAAGGCACCCTTTCCCGGCTGGGCACCCTCGGCCTCGTCGCTGGCCAGGTCTCGCACCGGATAACCGATGCCCAGGCTGTCTTCGCCAAGCTGGCTCACCAGCCCCCGCCCTGCGTCCCGCACCTCTTCACTGAGCGAAAGCAGTGCAGCGCCATCCGCCTGACCGGGCCACAGCGCAACGGGCTGCCACTGCTCACCCTGACGCCAGAGCACCACACCCTGGGTCACGCCGGCCCCTTCCGGGCGCGGCGCCTGCTCACAGTGCCGCGCGAGCCAGCCTTGAACGCCCTGGACCTGCTGTTGCCAGGCCGCAATGGCCTGGGTCCCGCTATCGCCTAGCTGCATTACCTTCACTCTGTTACGGCTTGCACAACCGGGCCCCGTGATAACAGGTCAGGAACGGTTGGCCGTCGTCGCCGATACCGAACGACAGATTGCCCAGCATTTCGCTGCCGTGGGCTGCGACCCACTCCACCACGGTACTCCGTGGCGCACTCTGCCACTCCCGCACCAGCCCCATGCACAGGCCGGCAATCCCACCCAGCGGCAGCCGGGCCTGGTGCAGATGCAGATTCAACGAGTGGCGCTGCGTCTCTCGCCCGCCCACACGCTCCTCGATGCGCACCGTCAATGGCGGCCAGGGCGTCTGCTTCAGCGCAAAGCTCACCTCCAGTTGTTCCAGCAGATCGGCCAATGCCATTGGCATCTCGGCCAGCAGCGCCTTGATCGCGCGCACGGCTTGGCCGGCACTAGGCTCCAGCACGTAGTCGGATAGCGCAGCGGCCTCGCCCGGTTGCCACTTCCAGGCACGATAGAGAACGAAGCGCGATTCTTGTGCCAATTGCTCAGGCTGGCTCGCCTCCCAGTACACCTTGCAGCGGCCATCCTCGACCCCGAGATGCAGATAGTGCGGCACCTCCCCAGCAGTCGGTTGCAGCTCAGCGAGAAACGCCTGCATGTCCGTGTACTGCATGCCCAGCTGCTCCAGCAGCGCGGGCAACTGCCGAGCGAGGACATCCGCACCGCATGCCGAGACCGGGGCGCTGCAGAGCAGGCGATCCGTGGACCAGCGCTGCGGCCGCCACTTGGCGGAACGCTCAATGCCATAGGGCATATCCAGCGCCGCCAGGAAGGTCTGCATCATCTCGGCATGCACGCCTCCCGGCAGCGAACGGGCCTCACTCATCCTCGCTGTGCTCCTGCTGACGCTCTGCGCCATTATCACTCTTCATCAGGCGCTGCCACTCACAGGCGGCTTGCTCGCGGCGCAGCGCCGCCATGCGCGCGGGTTCCGTGCCGTTCGTCTTCGAACGCGCCACGCCCCAGCCACTGGCCCCGGCCAAGGCGCCGATCAAGCCGGCGACTTCGAGCGCTGCATCTTCGTCGACCTCCTGGGTGACCTCGGCAGGCTCCCCCTCATCCGCTGCCTCTTGCGGCAACTCGGCTTCTTCCAGCGGCAGCTCCTGCGGCTCGGCTTCCAGCACCTCGTCGCTCGACTCGTTCGTCACATTCTCCGGCGCGGCATCCTGTAACGGCGCCTGGGCTGGGGCCGACGCCTCACCGACACTGGCCGCTACCGAGGAAGCCACGCTGGTACGCAACCCGCTGCTGCCAGCCCCCTGCTGGCGCTCGACCCACTCGTCGATCAGCGTCCGCAGCCCCTCCATGCCCCGTGCCTGGAATCCGGGCTGGTCGTGGCGAGCGAAAAGGTTGCCATTGCCCAGCAGTCCCTGCGGCGTCATGTCGAGCCAGCCCAGTGCCTCCTGCACCCCATCGTCGCGCTCCTCTTCATAGAGGTTCTGCTGCGCCTGACGAATCAGGTCGAGGCGCCCCTGAGCGAGCGTGACGATCGAGGTGATCTGCTCGGCTTCGTTACTGCCGCTGAGCATGATGCGAATACGCGCATACTCGCCGATCATGGTGTCGAGGTCGAAGTTGCCGTCGAACCTGTCGTTGCCGGCACCGCCAATGGCGATGTTGCGCCCAGGGCCGGTGATCAAGGTATCGTTGCCGCCCTCGAAGTGGTTGATGGTCTCCACCGTGATCATCTGCGACGTGCGGGTCACGCGGCCGAAGTCGCCGAACAGGATGTCGTTACCCGGCCCACCGTCGAGGTAGTCGTTGCCCTTGCCGCCGAACATGATGTCGCGGTCGCTGCCACCGAACAGCCGGTTGTCGCCGCCCAGATCGGTGCGGCCCGTTTCGGCCATGGTGTAACGCCCGCGGGCATCGCTCAGGATCACACCCACATCGCCGATGATCACGGTCTCGCCCGCCACGTTGGTGACATGGTCGTTTCCTACCCCGGCGATCACCTGATCGTTGCCGGTGCCAACGTGGATTACGTCGTTGCCCCCGGTAGAGGCGCGGGTATCCAGGCTCTCCACGCGCTGGCGAATGCCGTCGCGAGCCAGGATCCGGCCATTGTCGCCCAGCACCACGTTGTCACCCGATGTGACGGTGATTCTGTCATTGCCGTGACCGCCGATGATCCAGTCGTTTCCGGCCCCGCTGGTAATGGTGTCATTACCGCCGTGATTGAAATGCAGCGAAGTGAAGGAGAGGATCACGCCATTTTGATCGAACAGCGCCTCGGCGTGATCGCCGGCCAACAGGTCGTTGCCGTCACCACTGTGAATGGTGTTGTTGCCGTCGCCGCCAATCACCAGGTTGCCACCGTGGCCAAGCGTCACAGTGTCATTGCCGCCCCGACCCGGGTTGGTGGACATTGCTTTTACCAGATGCCCTGCGGAGTTCCACACCAGCTCGCCCAGATCAGCCAGTACGACGTTACGGCCATTCTCCCCCGTGATGGTATCGTTGCCTTCACCACCCACGAGCACGTTGTTACCTGCCCCACCGTGCAATTCATCATGCCCGGCTCTCGCGCTAGGCAGAGTCACAAGATGGCGCAACTGCCCGTTGACGAAGGTTAGAACGGCGAAATCCCCTACCAGGACGTCATTCCCTGTGTGGTTTCCGCTCAGCGCCGTGCCGCCGTAGAGAATGTCGTTCCCGCCACCTCCCAGCAGAACGTCATTACCGCTACCGCCTTCGATGATGTCATCGCCATCAAAGCCCTCGTCGCGAACCACGATCTTCACGATGTTGCTGAAGTCGTTGACACGCCCGAACGTCACATCGGCATGGTCGCCGATCAGGATGTCGTCGCCGCTGCCACCCTGCAGGGTATCGTTGCCGCTACCGCCGATCAGGATGTTGCGCCCACCCGTCACCTCCAGGTGATTGTGGCCATAGGATGCGGGATCGGTACTGTGCACCGAGATCACGCGCTGGCTGTCGAGCAGGCGCAGGTTGGCGATGCCATCGCGCGCCTCGAGCTCGATCACGCCATGGTCGCCGATCAGAATGTCGTTGCCGTCACCACCATAGAGGTGGTTATTCCCCGCCACCAGGCGGTCGCCGGTCGCGTGAGGCACGTCCCCCGTCGCCGAGTAGAGCGTCATCACCCTCTCCGCCTGGGACAGGCGCACGCTCAGATCGACGTCGATGCTGCCGTTACCGTAGAGGTGGTTGTTGCCTCCGACACGGGCATCCAGCGTATTGTTGCCGCCGCCACCAAACAGCTGGTCGTTACCGGCACCGCCTATCAAGGTGTCGTTACCGGCACCGCCCACCAGCACCACGCCGCCGATTGCCTGACTGGCATCGAGAACATTGTTGCCAGGCTTGGTGAAGGGCTGTGCCAGGCGCGTAGGCTCGCCGCTCACGGCGCTGTAACGCGAACCGCTGCGTGAGGTGTCACCGAACACGATCAGCGGAATCTGAGCATCGTAGCCACCGCGTATCTCGATGAGATCGTCACCGCCACCGCCATGCACCACGGTCAGCGGCATCTCGCGAATGATCGCCGGGCGCTGGTCGCCCAGCGCGTCCAGCAGTGCCGCGAGCGGACGATCCAGCAGCATGTGTCCCGCGCTGGTGAAGCCGAACACCAGGAAGCGCTCGCCTCCGATCAGCAGGCTGTCACCGGCCCTGAAACCATCCTCGCGCCAGCTGCCATCACGGATCAGCATCGCCCTATCACCGCTGGCGGCGGCCGACCACTCACCGGAGAACGCCACGGGGTCGAGGTCGATCTCCAGATGGTCGTCACCGCTGCCCAGCAGCAACTCCACCACCTCCATGCCATGGAAGGTCACGCCGCGCAGGGTGTCGATGGTGGTTCCGGTACCCCGCCCATCGTCCTGACTCAGCATGCCCTCGCCCATGCCCAGCCCGGTCACGCGGTTGGCGGTCAGGTTGCCATGCAACGACTGCACGCTGGCATCGGCATGTAGAATCAGGGTATCGGTATCGTCGGTATGATCGTCATCGCCGAGGCCTTGCCCGAGGCCATCGCCCAGTTGGCCGGTCGACTCATGGGGCAGCATGATGGCGTCGTTCAAGGTGCGATCGGTATCGCCCACACCACCCTCCAGGATCAACGGCCCCTGGATGCGATCCAGCACGTGGGGCTGCGGCGCGAAAGGCATCACGTAGCGTTCGCTCTCCGCTGCCACGAATCCGTTATCGGCTCTCAGCGTCACCTCTACCGTGCGGTACCAGTCGTCGGCCGTGAAGGTAACGGCCGGAATGGCGACCTCGGTCAGCTGCCAGTTGCCGGCTGCCACGTCCACGCCCTGGGTCAGGTGCAGATAGCCGTCGGCATCGACATGATTGACGCGAACCTGCAGCACATCGCCCTCCGGATCGACCAGCGTCAGGGTCATCCCCACGCTCACTCCCAGCTCGGGCCAGGAGCTCTCCAGCAGCCGCAAGCGCGGCCCGGCCTCGGCACCTGCCAACACCTCGATGGCCACCGCACCGCTGAACAGCGTATCGAGGAAGACCCGATCGCCGAGTACCACATCGGTCAGGCCGTCCGAGAACAGGCGGACCGTCACCGGCTCGACGATGGCCTGGGTAAGGCGCAACGTATAGCTGTCGGTTGCTCCGGTGGTGGTCACCAGGGTGCGGCCATCGGTCTGTTGAATGACCAGGCCGGGACTGTCGTTGTCGTAGACCGTGACCCGCACGGTACTCGCCTTGACGTTCTCGTAGATGGAGCCATCGAGGTTGCTGCTGAGCTCGAACAGCACGCGCCCATCCAGGCGGTTCTCGACACGGTCGTTGTCGACGGCGGTCAGCGTGACGGTCTGCGCCTGATCCCAGTTGGTGTGATCGAAGACCAAGGTAGTGGTGCTGGCCGAGACCCGGTCGCCGAAGGCCGACAGATCGAGAGTCACGGTCACCACTTCGCCTACCTGAAGCGGCGCCGAGAGACGCAGCTCGAAGCTGCCGTCCTGGCCGGTCACCGAATCGCCCTCGATCAACTGCAAGCGGTCGCCGGGCACGTTCAGCACCACGTCACCCCGGTCGTTGTCGTAGACCGTGACCATGGTGTTGGCGAGCGGCTGGCTCAGCAGCGCCTGCAGCGCTTCCGGCATCTCGCCGTCGTGCCCTTCGGGCAGGGCCACCTGCGCCTGGTAGCTCACCGTGACGAGTCGCGTGCCCTCCACCACGTCGTCATCCGGCGCCTTGACGAAGATTTCCTGAGCAGGCGTCCATACGCCATCCTCCAGCACGAAGTCCACGGTGATCGCCTGGGTGTACTCGCCATCTTCCTGCAAGGAGAGCTTGACCGTCTCCGCACTACGTCCGCCATGAGGCGTGCGGCTGCGGTCGTGTGAAGAGGCCATCGCCGCCGAGACTGTCAATGTCACCAGCGTGCCATTGGCCAGCCCAGCGGTAGGCAGTGCCAGCGACACGAACCAGGAGCTGGGGCCGCCGCCTTCCACCACCCTCGTGGAACCACCGGGCTCGGTGACCACCACGACACCGGAGCGTGGGTCGACCACACTGACCGGTAGGCCATCGGCCAGCAAGGTCTGGTAAGCCTCTTCGGCGGAAGCAAAGCCATGCGTCACCAGACTGCTGCGACCCTCGGGATTGGCAGAGATGATGCGTCCTGTCACGTCGCCGCCAACGATGAAGGTATCGCTACCGACCCCGCCGATCAGCTCGGTCACCACATCGAAACGGGTACTGAGCACGTAGAAGGTGTCGTCGCCCTCCAGGCCGTCCACCCGCACCCGCTGGATGTTCTCGAAGCCGATGTTCAAACCGGCACCGAACACCCCGTCTTCGGTGATGACGAACTGATCCGCACCCTCGGTGCCCAGCACGGTCACGGTGTTGTAGCCGCTGCCGCCGTCGATGCTCACCGGCGCGTTGATGTTGTACTCGATGTTGTCATCGCCGCTGCCGCCGCGTATCTCGATGTCGTTCTCGGCAATGAAGGCACGGACCACGAAATTGTCGTTGCCGGACTCACCCTCCAGGCGCAGCAGCCCCTTGTTGCTGTAGACGATGAACTCGTCGTCGCCATCACCGCCATAGATCACCATGGCCTCGCTGTTGCCATAGCTGAGATACCCCAGGCTGGTAGGCGTGACGCGAATCTCGTCGCCCACCCGCACGCCGGAGGCGTAATGGCCATCCACCGCCGTGCCTTCGGGGTTGGGATGCTCGGCAAACAGCTGGCCGATCTGGAAGCGGTCGTTGCCGTTGCCGCCGTCCAGGGTCATCAGGGCGGAGGTATCGTCCACCACGAAGACGTCATCGTCGTCATGGCCATTGACCGTGACCCGGCCGTTAATGTCGGCACCGTAGTTGATGCGCTCCACGTTGCCGCCGGTAACGCCCTGGGTCGAATCGCCCTCCAGCCGCGCAATGAAATTGCGGCGAATCAGGAACAGGTCGCTCATGTCGCCGTCGACGAAGGCCCCCAGGTCGCGGTCGAGCATGCCCGGGTAGTCGTCGAAGCCGCGGCCTTCGATGAACAGGAAGTCCACGCCGTCGTTGATCGCCCCGCCGTCGGCCACGGTGATCTCGTAGTTGGCGTTCGCCCCCTGGTGCAGCACGATGCGATAGGTATCGCTGCCGCTACCGCCATCCATCAGCAGGCCATCGGTACGGCTATTGAGCTCCACCACGGTGAGCGTATCGTTGCCCTCGCCGCCGAGCAGCTCGATCTCACCGAGCAGCTCATCGGCATGCAGCATCAGGTCATCGTTACCGGCACCGCCGTAGAAACGCATGCCCAGCTCGGCATGAATGGTGCCGTGTACCCGCAGGGTGTCGTTGCCGGCGCCCAGATCCACTTCCAGGCGTCCCAGGGCGTGCTCGCCGTCGAAGGTCACGCGGTCGTCGCCCGCGCCGCCCTGGATCAGTACCTGGCCAGCCTCGATGCTGCCGCCCAGCCACAGCACGTCGCCATCGTTACCGCCATTCAGCAGTACACTGGTGGCTTCGATCCGGCCTTGCAGCTCGAAGTAGTTGTTACCATTGCCCGTATCCAGCTCAACGGTAGTGGCGATGAGCGTGGCGCTCTCTTCGATCAGCCAATGCTGTCCTTTTTCATTGCCACCACGCATCACGATGGACTCGCCCGCTTCAAGAGTACCGCGCAACACGCTTGAAGCCTGCGTATCGTCGAGACGCGTACCCAGCAGAGTGGTCTCCCAGGTTTCCACCCGTAGATGGATATCGCGGGAGGCCCTGAGCACGACTTGATCGTCTTCGATGACGATGCCGTCGCCTGCGGAAACGAAGATGCTACCCTGCTGCGCTTCGACCCGAACACCGTTGGTGAACGTCACGACATCGCCATTGTCTTGTGAGTCTTCGGCCTCCATCGCATAGAAGAAGATATTCCCCGACTCGGAGATCACGTTTTCGCTTACGGTCAACGGGCTGTTGGTGGTGATCTCGATGTCGCCGGCGGCGGTCAGGCCCTTACCGTCGATCACCAGGTGACCGCTGTTGTTCAGGTACACCTGCCCCTCGCGCGACTCGCCCTGCAGCACACCGGTCGCCGTGGTGATCACCTTGTCCTGACGACCGATGTTGTGCTGAGCCACGAGGTAGACGCCGTAGGAGAGGATGTTGATCTCGCCCTCGTCCAGGGCGTTGAAGATGTTACCCACCTCCGAGAAGATCAGCGCCAGGGTATTGTCGCTACCGGCCCTGACCTGACCCAGGCGCAAGTCACCGCTGCGGCCCAGGCTGGCACTGCCCAGTACTTCACGTACGAAGGCGGTGTCGGCACTATCGAGATCCAGCCGGCCGATCTCGTCGTCGGTCATGATCGCCAGCAGGCGGTCGGCCTGGCCCACTCCGCCAATGCGGGTCTCCAGGCGCAGGGTCGTGGCCTTGATGTCACCGGCCAGTTCGTTGCCGTTGGTGCCCAGAATCGAGTGCAAGGCACGCAGGTAGACATGTTCACCGGCTTCGATGTAGCCGATGGTCATGCTGCCATCCACCGTATCCAGATAGATATCGTTGCCGGCCTGAGCATTGATCACGCCACCGGGCCGCGTGGCGAACTCCAGGAAATTGTTTTCCCTGCCGATGTTCTCGCCGGCTGTCAGGTGGATATTGTTGGCCAGCATGTTGATCAGCCCGTGGTTCAGGCCGTCGAGGATGCTGCCATCGGCACTCAACCACAGGTCGCCGCTCTGGGAGAACATGGTGCCGATACGCATGTCGCTGCCAAGCGCATGCAGGTGGATACCCTGCTGGGCTCGGGCGGTCACGGTCGCGCCTTCCTTCAGGTCCAGCTGCAGTCGCGAATCGGGGCTGGAGCCGATCTGCCCGTTAGCCGCCTCCAGCACCAGGTCGCCGCTGCGAATCACCAGGTCGCCCGAGAGGGTCTGGGCGGCGAGAATGCTGCCCGACACTTTGATGCGGGCATCCGCTCCGGCGTGCAGTTTGGCCAGGCGCAGGCTGGCCTCGCCCTCTTCGGCATCGGCACCGAGGTAGACCGAACCCCCGGCCTCGACGTAGATCTCACCGCCATTGTTGACGTTGAAATCCTCCACCAGGCTGATGGAAATGAAGCGAATGACCGGCAGGCCGTCGGGACCGAAGGCTTCGGTGCTGCGCGGATCGAGCAGCACCGCGGCCAGCTCGATATCGACGCCCGACTCCGCCACCACGTCCAGTGAAGTGGTCAGCACCAAGGTACCGCCATCCACCGACACGATCTGGTAGTAGAGGCCATTCTCGGTGACGTTGAGCGACCTGCCGTTAATGTCCAGGGTCTCGCCCGGCTTGAACCAGGTGGTGTCCCAGGCCTCGCCATCGGTACGCTCGAGGGTTACGGTGGTGACACCGCCCACGCTATCGCCCACCACGAAATTGACGTTGGCTGCCACCGGGGCGTGCTTGAGGTAGCTGACATCCTGACGCTCCGCAGCGGAAAGCATCAGGCGTTGTTCCTCGCTCAACCCCGCCAGCCCGTTGGTCATGTCGAGCAGCTCACGGCCGCTGGCCACACCGATGTTACCGCCGGCAATCAGGGTGATGTTGCCCGCCGCCTCGACGTTGGCCGCCTGAATCTCGGTACGGGTGCTGGTGGTTTCCTGCAGCAGCCCGGCGCCGATCAGCGACAGCAGCTCCTGCTCGGTCCACTCCTTCACCGAAGACTCGATGTTGGCCGCCTCGGCAGCCGTCAAGGTCGCCTGATAGTTCAGCTCGCGCAGCAGCGTTGCGGAGCCGTTCTCGTCCACGCCATGGATGGCATGCAGCTGGCGATAGACGGTGGTGCGGTCCTGGGCAATGCCGTCGATTCGCGCCTCGAGGGCGGCCTCGTCGTCGGCCAACGAGGGATCCAGCTCCAACAGTGCCTGCCGATAGGCGCTGCGCTCCTGCTCGGTCAGGATCACGCCCTGTTCGGGGTCGTACTCCACCACACGGCGATAAGTGAGGGTCTGCCCCACGGCCAGCGCGCCACCGGCGGCCAGCAGACCGTCGCTAGTGATATCGGCCAGGCTGTCGATGGTGAAGAAGTCACTGCCGGACGTGTAGAAGCGATGGCCTGCCCGCGGATCGTCCGCCGCAATGTCGGGCGCCGCCAGACGCACTTCGGTACGCTCGTCGCCGCTGCCCACTTCCAGCAGCAGGTTGCCGTATTCGTCGATGCTCTTGATGCGGTAGGTTTCACCGTCCACCAGCCCGCCGATCACGTCATCGCTGGTGGCAAAACGGTAGTTCCAGTAGGCCTGGTACTCATTGGCCTTGCGGTCCTTGAGCTCCTGCTTGGCGGCCTCGATGCGTCCGCCCTCTTCGCCGGGAATCAGCCCCATGCGATCCCACACCCCGCGCAGCTGCTCGATGGTGCGCTCGTCGCGCCGGCTGTCGTCGTTGCGGTCGAGCAGGTCGCCCGAGGCCCGCAGCCAGACATCACCCTGGCTACTGACGATGCGCTCCACGCCGAGATCGCCGCTGACCTGATGCAACGCGATATCGCCACGTGCGGTGGCGTTGAGGCGCCCTTCGCCCGACTGCTGAATCAGCAGCGGATTATTGGCAGCGATGCTCCCGATGCTGCCGCCCTCGGCAATCAGGGTCAGATTGCCACCCTGCACATGAGCCGTGGTGCCGCCTTGCAGCGTGCCGGCAATCAAACTGCCGGAGGCCATCAGGCTGACGTTGCCGCCGGCATGAGCACGGCTCACGGTCAGGTCACCGTTGAGCTGGTGAACGTTGATGTCGCCGCGCACGGTCACGGCGTCCAGGCGCATCGGCGGTGCCGCGGCAGCGTCCGGCCCCAGGCGGTTGTGCAGATCGATGGCGCGGCCATTACCGATGCCATCCTCGGCACGCAACACGATTTCTGCACCGCTGATGCGAATGTCGCGGCGCTGATCGTCGTTCTGACGGATGGCCCCTTCCGTCTTCACGGTGCTGGTGCCGTTGTGGTTGGCGAGATCGCCGATCAGCACCACGTCACCGCGGGAATCGATGTTGATGGTGCCGGTAGCATTACCGATAAAGCGAATCTGGACGTCGCGGTTGGCCTCCACCGAGTGGGTATGCAGAATCACGCTCTCGCGCTCCTGCACGAACTTGGCGTAGTTGGTCTTCTTGCCATACCAGGTACTGGTCGACCACTTGTCCACCAGTTGCACCGGGATGTCGTTCCAGTTCTGCGAGGCCTCGCCCGGCTCCGCACCGATCTGGCTCTGCGCGTATCGGTAGCCGGTCTCGCTAGAGGTGTAGAAATAGGAGAGCGAATCCTGCAGCTTGCCGGAGCTGACCTCTCTGTCGCCCCATTTCAGCGTGCGCGGGTCGGCGGCCAGCGCATCGATACCCAGCCAGCTGCTCGACCCTTTTTGGGCATACTGCCGCTCGGTGCTGTCCTGAGCCACGCTGAAACCGTAACGCGCGTCTTCCTTCGGCTTGAAGGTGTAGGTGTTGTTGCCGTCGGCGTCGTAGCGGTACTCGTGCAAGCCGGTGAACTTGTCATCGATGCGCAGAATGCCCTGCCCCGGCCGGCTCACGTCCAGCCCGCCCACGGCAAGGGCGTACTGGGTGTTGTTGATCACTTCGATGGTGCCGTAGCCGCCCAGCACTTCAAGGAGGCCGTTACCGGTGTTGACCACGTGGCCGGTGATATCGAGACGACCACCCTCGATGGCGATGTTCTGCACCTCGATCTGGCCGGTGCGCGGGTTGAAGATGGCCAACGCCGTGCCACTGGAGGCCGGCAGCACGATGCTGCTGGTGCTGCCGCTGCGGATGTGGTCAGCGATACGCTGGGCATCGGCGTCGCCCAGCACCAGGCGGTAAATCTCCTCGCCGGCACGAATGTAGCCGTTGAGGTTGACGAACTCGGCATCGATCACGATCACGCCGGCGGAAAGGTCCGGCGAATCGCCACGGCTGTTGCGAATCGCCTCCAGTGCCGCCGCGCTGAGCCCACCGACGCCGTCGCCACTGTGGGCCTTCACCGCCTGAGCATCGGGGTTGCCGCCGGGGTTGAACTGCGACAGGCCGCGCACGGAAATCTCCCCGGCCGAGGAGAGCAGCAGCTTTTCGGCGCGCATTTCCCCTTCGATCTCCAGTGAGCCCACCGCATAGGCGACGATCTCGCCGGAGACGTTGCGGGTAATACCCGTGACCGCGAACAGCACGCTGGCTGCCGGTGAGTTGCCATAGTCGTTGTTGTCGTAGAGGAAAGCGTCACGCGCGGTGTCGCTGAGCCCCTCCAACTGCAAGCCACGCACCAGCGCATCGAGCACCTGGCCCCGCACCCCATCGGCGGAGTCGAAATAGACGCCGCGGCTGTTGACGATGGTGATACGCGGCGTCGCCCCCTCGCTGCCCACCGGGTTGAGCCCCGACAGGCTGGTGGTCAAACTCGAGTTGAGCAGATTGATCGCCGCGGCACTGTCCACCTCGGTGAGGTTGAAGTAAAGCCCGCCGACCACCTGGGGAATTTCGGTGCTACCCAGCACCATGCGTGACGGTGCGGTATTGAGAATGGTGATGCTGGCATCGCCCGGCGCATCCACCTCGCCGCTGCCGGTGAGATCGTCGGCGAATACATAGACGGTGCCGGCCTGGGCCCACACATCGTCGATGTAGACGGTGAGCTGGTCCACCTCGTTGATCAGGATGTCGTTGCCGACTTTCTCGGCGAAGCCTTCATCCAGCAGGCGCTGCTCGATACGAGCAATCTCGTTCGTATAGAAATCGATCAGCTGCTGGTTGCCGGAACTGCGGTACAGCGCGAAGCGCTCCCTGAGATCGCGGAGCTCATCGACGAGCTCGGACTGACCGCGCGTATAGCCCACGCTGAAGCCGATGTCGTCGTAGCCCTCCCGCGCGACCAGGAAATTGCCGGCATTGCCGGTGAACAGCGCGTCGAGTTCGGCCTCCTTGGCATCGATCTCAGCCTGCTTGGCATCGATCTCGCTCTGCTTCTGTTCGATCTGGCCCTGCCGGGAGGCGATACCGCTCTCAGTACTGTCAATCGACTGTTCCGTCGTCGTGATGGCAGTGTTCTTCGTGGAAATGGCGGTATTCTTGGTCGCAATGGCGGTCTGCTTGGCAGCAATGTCGTCCTGTTTGGCCTCGACCTCGGCCTTCAGGCGTGCAATCTCGTCTTCGTCCTGCTCCTCGGCCGCTTCAGCGTCCTCGAGCTCGGCTTTCAGTACGGCGAGTTCGCCTTGCAGAACGGCCAGCTCGTCCTCGAGTTCGACCTTCTCCGCCTCCAGCGCAACCAGCTCATCGTTCAACTCGACCAGTTGCTCCTCGAGCAACGCCAGCTCGGCTTCGAGCGGGTCGATCTGGCCAAGTAGCGACAGAATCTCGGGCTCATTGGCGCTGCGAATGGTCAGCAGCTCACTTCGCAGAGACTCCAGCGCCTGGTTGATGTCGCGAGCCAGCGAATCGATATTGGCCATCTCCAGCACCAGGCGCTGATGCCGGTCGATACCGGTACGCACCGTGCCGTCGATGTTGACCCGACCGTTGGAGCGGGTCACCACATCGCCATCGAGTATCTCGGAGCCACCACCGCCACCCAGGGCGGCATCGATGGCCCCCGTGACCGCCGAAATCCAACTCACGCCCTTGGCCTGGGCATTCATGTCGCTGAAGCCGAAGCGCTCGGTGAACAATGTGATGTCCCTTGCGCCCACCAGCTCGGCACCGCTGCGGATATCGATCAGATGCGACTGGTTCATCTCCGCTCGGGCATTGAGATCCGTAATCGGAATCAGGCTGCCGGCAAAGCTGTCCAGCGTCGCACTCAGCGCGTATACATCGCGATTGCCGCGAATATCGCCGCCTGCCGCGAAGTTGATGTCGCCAAAGGCCGTGGCACTGGCGCCTTCATGCATCACGATGCGATTGTTGGGACTCAAGATCACCCGCACGTCGCCCACGCCTACGGTGGCGGCACCGTAGGTATCCATCAGCAGGACGGAACTCAGGTCACCCGTGCCGCGCGCCGTCGCCACCAGCTCACCGGCGCTGTGCAGCACGGCGTTCTGATGGATCAGCACGCTGGCCGCCATATCGTCATCGCGAATGTGCGAGGTAATGCCGGCGCCGGAGCCGAGGCCGGCAGCGGTGAGGTTGATCTGATCGTGGAAGGTGATGGCGTTGAGTGCCTCCAGACGCAGATCGCCCACGGTCGTGGTCAATTTCGCGCCAGCGCCCACTTCCACACGGGTATCGAGATCGAACAGCGCATCGGTGCTGGCACCGGCGCCGGCCACGGCACCGCCGGCAACACCACGAATGGTATCGTGGCCGTTCCCCGCCAGACGCTCGCGAATCACTTCGCTCTCGGCAAACATGTCCAGGCTGTCAGCCGTGACATTGGCGTTGGCCGAAACGCTTGCCAGGGTATCGGCGGTAATGCGGAAGCGCGCCTCCGCCCCGGTACCGCCGAGCACACCCCCTGCCGCCGCCAGTATCTGGCTCTCCATCTCGAAGATCTGGTTGGCGCGAATCAGAAGCTTGCCGGCATCCGGGTCCGTGGAAGCCAACGGCGCCGTGACGGACAGGGTCGAGGCCCCCACCGTAGCGTGGGTAATGGCCGTCTGGCGCAGGTGGTTACCGGCACCGGCACCGGCGACCACACCGCCGCTGCCGGCCAAGGAGTAGAGCTCCGCCTGCTGGTGACCGCCGGCCTCGACGCTGACTCGCCCCGCGCCGATCAGATGACCATCGCCGATCCTCGCCCGGCTCTGGGTATTCTGGCGCACGTCCACCACGGCAGCACCGGCCGCCACCAAACCACCCACCACGCTGATGGCACGACCTTCCAGCGACGTACGCAGGTCGGTGACGACTCGCAGATGACCGGCCACCTCGATATTGTTGTCACTCTGCGGCTCGCCCGGCGCGGCACGGTTGGACTGCGTATTGCCGATCACGGCCTCGGCGCGGGCATTGTCGCGCAGGGTGATCACGGTGGCATTGAGGCCCAGCAGCGCCCCGCCGGCGGAGCCGACAGCCCGTGCGTAGAGAGACGGCGCGTCATTCAACAGCGTGCTGCCCGCCTCGACGTTCAGGTTGGCGGCGCGCAGGCTGATGTCGCTGTTGGCGCCGCCAGGCGTACCCACCTGTGCCAGCACCCGGGTGCCCAGGTTGCCCACCACCACCGAAGCGCCGATACCGACCCCGGCGCTAACCGCCACCCCGAGCGATTCCACGCTGACCCGCGGCGTATGCAGCGCGCTGATGACCACATCGCCCAAGGCGCTGAGGGTAATGCCGCTGCCCAGCCAAGCCTGCACATCGTTGGAAAGACTCACGGTGGAGACGTTGGCGGTGCCCGCACCGGCCAGGCCGGCGGCCACGGCAACCACGGTCAGATTGACCCTGTCGAGGCTGGTGGCAGACACCATCACGTTGTTCAACAAGGTATCGTCACCCAGGATCGCACGCTCACCGAGCCACGCCTGAGTGGCACCACTGATCTCGACCACCCCTACGGATATACCCGCCGCCACCTTGCCGATGCTGCCGCCGGCCGCCAACGCCTGATGCTGACGGTCCACACTGGCGCTCAGCGTCAGGTTGCCGGGCGTATTGATGACGACAGCCTGAGCCGGCGTACCGGCATCTTCGATATAGGCCTGCTGGATGCTGCGATCCAGGATGATGGTGCTCTGGCCGCCTATGGCGATACCCAGGGCTGCCGCGCCGCCCACGGCATGCAGGTTACTGTGGAACTCAGCGTGGCTGGCCACGCGAATTTGACCGTCGGCAGCGAGCGAGCTTCCGTAGCCCACGGTGGCACTCACCGCGCCGTTGAGTTCGAGCACGGCGATGGAAATGCCCACGCTGGCGGCGCCGGAAATGGCCGCTCCGCCGGTCACGATCCCCACCTTGAGCAGCTCTTTCGCCTCGACCACGATATCGCCGCCGGCATCGAGCTCGGTGAAGCGCCCCACCTTGGCGGTAGTGTCGCCGATCACCTGGCCGTTCTTCTCGACGTCGAAGCTCACCTGGAAGGTCAGCTCATCGAGGGCCTGGTTGGTGGTCTTGCGGTTGGCCTGGTTCTGATTGCCGGCGTTGGCCGGCGCATCGAAATCATTCTCGAATTCATTGGGATCGAGAGGATCATCGGTACCTGAGTCGGTCTCTGTGGCCGTCTCCTGCATGGCATAGTCGCCGTTGGCGAAGCCGGCAAAGGAGCCCGAGACCAGTTGGCCAAGCTCCTCGACGTCGGCCACGGCATCCTCGCTGAGCCCTGCGCCCAGGCTGATGACCGAGATGGCACCGTTGAGGCTGAGCGAGCCGCTGGCGGTGAAGGCCAGCACGGCGGAATTGATGCCGCGCTCGAGCAGAGCTTCCACGCGAATGTCGCCAGCGGCGTGCACCAGGCTGTAATCGTCGATGGAGGCCAGCGTGCGCTCACGCAGCACAATGACTTCCACCGAGGCGCCGGCCCCGACGCCGCCCACACTGACGGCGCCTACCCCTTGCAGGTAGTCGCCGGCGTTTTCACGTACGTTCATCTTGGTGAGCGTATTGGCCAGCACCTCCACCGAGCCGCCAGTGGAGTGCAGTTCGCTGCGCTGGCCAGCGTAGCTGGCAACGCGAGCCTCGGTATGGGCATTGGCCATCATCACCGAGAAGGCCCCGGACAGCGCGCCGCCGCCCACGGCACCGGCCACTACGCTGATGCCCATGTCCAAGGTCTGCCTGGCGGCAATACGGATGTCGTTGCTCGCCGTCAGGCTCGCCCCCTGAATCGACGTCACGGCCCTGGGGTTGAGCAGGCCCACGGCCAACGAAGCGCCGGCACCGAAGCCACCGCTGCCGGCCAGAGCCCCGACGATGAAACGCCCGTCGACATGATTCTCGGCACGCACATCGATGGTGCGACCCTCGACGCTGGCCTGGCGCACCGTGGCGCGGGTCTCCATGGAGACGTTCACCGCACTGGCGGAACCGGCTAACGCCGCACCCGGCGCGATATCCACCGCAATACCCATGACCACGGAGAGGAACGCCACAGAGGCCTCGGCTTCGACCATCAACGCCTCGTCGGCCTTCACCATGGCCTCGGGCGAGCTGTAACCCGAACCGTCTATCCAGGCCTCGGTGCGATGGCCGAGCAGGGTCGTGTCGACACCCGCTGCGGCGGCCAAGCCGGCGCCGATGGCAGCCGCGCCGCCGCCACTGTCGGCGTCGATATGGTGCAGCGCGCGCACGACGACATCGCCGCCGCTACGAACCCTGGCATTCTCGATATAGGCCTGAGTCGAACCGTTGACCCCATCCACCGTGACGTTGGCCGCCAGCGAACCGGGCCCCCCGGCGACCGTGGCCGCCACGGTCAGGAAGGTCATGTGGCTGGTAGCGAGCACCACCACCCCCTTGCGATTCTCGGTTTTCCAGCCATCGTCCCAGCGCTGCGTCACGGCGCGGCCGTCACCGTTACCCCGCGCCAGCACGTCGGCATTGCCGCCAATCCAGGCGCGGCTGTCGCTGCCCATCAGATCGACCGACACCCCGCCGCCGATGGCCACGGCCCCGGCTGCCACGGTACCCAGCACGATACGGCTGGTATCGACCACGTCGGCATGCACCAGCAAGGTGCCGTCGGCACGCACCGTGCCGCCGTCCACCCTGGCCTCGGCCAGGTTGCGGATCACCGAGCTGCCGGCGTTGGCCGCCCCGGCGCCGAAGGTACCGTAGGTCACCCCTGCGCTGGTGATCAGATTGCTGGAAAGAGAATCGGCGCGAATGACCACGTCACCGCCACCGTGCTGCCGGGTTTCCAGTTCGGCCCCCTGGCTGCCCGCCACGATACGGTTCTGGATGTCGTGGTAAACCACCGAGATACCGGCCGCACCGCCCTTCACCGCCACGTTGACCTGAACGCTGGCGGAGGTCATGCGGCTGCTGTCTTCGGCCTCGATCAGAATGTGCTCACCGGCTTCCACGCGGGTAGCGCCGCCCAGCACCTCGGCGCGGATCTCCTTGCGGGTGAAGTTGAGGGTGGTGGTACCGCTCAGCGCGGCGAAGCCCGCCACCGCACCGCCGATGGTGTAGGCGTTGATGCGCGAATCGGAGGTGGCCTCGAGCAGCACGCTACCACCGGCCGTGACGTTGGCGCCGTTCTGAATCAGTGCGGCGATACGGTTGCTGGCATCGTCAGCGGGATTGTCGGGATTGCCGCCAACGTAGTTGTAGGCGAAATAGCCCGCGGCAGCGAAAGCGCCCGCACCGGAGGCCGCCACGGTGAAGGCGTTCAGGCCCAGGTCGTCGGAGGCGGCAACCCGCACGTCGCCCTCGGCGCTCACCTCGGCGGCGTCGATCACCGCCTCGACATTGCTACGCAGCCAGTTCAACGACAGCGCGCCTGAAACGGCCACCTTGCCCGCGCCCGCGCCGCTGAGCGCAAAACTCCAGATCTGGTCGCCCTGCTCCGGCGTCGCCGGCCGCTCACCGGTCTCTTCTTCTTCGGGAATCAGGCTGCTGTCGACGTTCATCTGCGGCACGCCGTCGGTCACTCGCAGCAGGCGAGCCTGAACATCGACGTTACCGTCCGCGGTCACCCGGGTCGCGGCCCCGTCGATACGGGCGCTGACGATAGAGGCCATGTCGTTGGTAGCGGAAGCCCCCGCCAGGCCAACGGCACCGGCGCCGGCCGCGGCACCGGCGATGTTGATCATGATCGGCGCCACCGAAGCGCTCACGTTCACGTGACCGGTGGTGGCGTCACCCACCGCCGCGTTGGCGGTCACCTGAGCGCCACCGCCTATCCGCGCCAGCAGATCGTGCTGCATGAAGTTGATGGCGATGGAGCCGGCCAGCGCCACCTTGCCCGCCCCGGCGCCACCGGCAGTAATGTTCAGAAGTTGGGCTTCGGCATGGGATTCGACCATGACGTTGCCCGCCTCGGCAGTCACCGTGGCATTGTCGATCACCGCCGCCACCTGACCGGCCTTGTAGCCGAAAGTGTTGCCGCTGCCCTCCAGGATCAGCATGTCCTGAGAGGCGTTGACGTCGTCGTCGCTGGTATTATCGATGGTTCGCGACGGATCCGAAGGATCGCCGCCGATGTAGTTGAAGGAGATGGCAGCGCCACCGGCCACCTTGCCGGCCCCGGCCACGCCGAAGGCGAAGCTGGCCAGCCCTTTTTTGTCGTAGGCTTTCACCTCGACATCGTTGCGCGACACCACCACGGCACCGCCACTCACCTCAGCGCGAATCGAGCTGCGCATCCAGTTGAGACTCACCGCTGCGGAGCCGGCCGCGGCCCCCGCACCGGAACCGGCAATGCTCACACTCACGACACCGGAGGACCAATTGAGGTTGCCCATGTCACGGGCAGCGATATCCGGCTCCTCCTCGCCCTCGGCAAACTCGGTGCCTTCGGTTTCCGGGTTGACCCCGGTCAGCGCCTCGAGGTCGAAAGCACCACGTTCGGTGTCCTCGGCAAGGCCTGCCCATATCCTGACGTTATCGGCCTCGAGCCGGCCGCCTTCCACCAGCGCCACGATGGCGTTGTCGGTCTGTACCGTGGTACTGCTGACACCGCCCGCCACCTTGCCGGCGCCGGCGGCACCGATGGCCACCACCACCAGTTGCGCGCTATCGGTGGCCTGAACCTGGATATCGCCACCGGCCGTCAACTGGGAATTCTTGACCTGAGCGACCGTCTGGCCGGACACCAGATTGACCGTCACCGCGCCCGCCAGCCCCACCTTGCCGGCCCCCGCGCCGCCAATGGCCACCGAGACCACCAGCGAGCTGGAAGTGGCGCTGAGCAGCACCCCCTCGTCGGTGGTGAGATGACTGTCGAGAATCGTGGCCCGGGTATCGTTGTCGATGATGTTGACCGAGACGCTGCCGGCCAGCGCCGCCTTGCCGGCACCGGCAGCGGCGCCGCTGATGGCGATCAACTGGGTACGGTCCTGTGCCAGCACCGAGATCGCCCTGGTTGCCTCGATACGCTGGCTATCGATGCCCGCGCGAAGCGAGTTGGCAATGATATTGGCCGAAACACTGCCCGAGCCGGCCACCTTCTTGCTGGCACCCACGCCGATGGTGAGCGTGCGCAACAGGCCGGTATTGGCGGCCAGCACCGCCACGCCGGCCGCCTGCTCGATCACCCCGCCCTGAATCAAGGCGCTGGTGGAGTTGGAGAGGTAGTTGACCGAGATGGCAGCACCGAAACCGGCCGTGCCGCCCACGCCAACGGCGCCGGAAAGCGACCAGATGCTGCTGCGGTCCTCGGCGCTCACCCGTACGGCGAACGGCACGGCGTCTTGCTCGCCTTCTGCCTCAGGTGCTGTCAGATAAGCATCCTCGAGCAGTGCCTGAGTGGTGTTCTCGATGCGATTGATCGCCACGGTACCGGCCAGGCCCACGCCTTGGGCGCTGGCGCCGATGCCGGCGGAGCCGGCAATGCTGACGATCAGCGCCTCGCTTTTGGCATCCACCGACATACCGTTCACGGCCATGGCAGCGCCATCGCTACCCAGACCATCGACCTGCGCTTGCACATCATGGGAGATCTCGGCGTAAGCGGCTGCTCCGCCCACACCGGCCTTACCGCCACCGGCCACCGCACCGGCAACGAGAATGGTATTGGCGGCATCGCGGGCGATGACGCTCACCTCGCCCAGGCTGCCGGCCTGAATGTTGAGCAGGCCGGCATCCACGGTGCGCAGCGAGCGCAGCACACTGGCCGATCCGGCAAAACCGAAGCCCTTCTGACCCTTGGCCATGGCCAGCCCGGCCGAGGCAACGACCGCCCAGCCACCGCGCAGCGCCTCGACCTCCAAGCCCTGACTGTCGAAGCGGGCAACATGGTCGATACGCGCTCGGGTAATACCATCCTGGAAGGCCAGCGCCGCGGCACCGGCTACCGCCACCTGAGCCCCGCTGCCGCCGAGGCTCAGCGATGCCCCGCCCGCCAGCAGGCCGAGATGGGTACTGTCATTGGCTGCCACGCGGGTCGAACCCGAAACATCGAACAGCTCGAGCCCCTGCACCAGGGCCTGGGTATCGTCGTTGCCGACGTGTACCACCACGGAACCGGAAACGCCGACGCCGAAGCCGCCCTTCTTGTCGCCGCCACCGCCGCCGGTGCCGCCACCGCTACTGCCGCCCTGGCCCAGCTTGCCCGTCAGCTCGGCCAGTACGTTGTCGTAGTTGCTCTGGTTGTTGGGCCACTTGTTGGGGTCGTCTTCACCGCTACCGCCGCCGCTACCGCCGGAACCGGAACCGCTGTCGGAGCTGACGCCACTGGGTGCCTTGCCACCGGCCTTGGCGCCGGCCAGGGCCATGTCGACCACCACCCCGAAGGTGTTGGCCTCGACCAAGGCGTCACCGCCAACGGCAATGCGACCTGCGAAGGCAAGATCCTCGGCCAGGCTGCCGAGCACCGCCGTGGTATCCCGCTCGATCACCGAGACCACCACCGACGCGCCGATACCGACGCTGCCGCCACGTGCCACGCCACCGGCAATGCCGAAGGCGTAGGTATCGTCGTTGGCACTGATGCGCAGCGAAGGGCCTGCAGTTTCGCCTTCCACGCTGCCGTTGCCGATCTTCAGCCGTACGCCGTCCTGAACCTGGGCCAGGGTGAAACTGTTCACGATGTTGGCCACCGCCGTGGCATTGAACGCCACCTTGTCGGCCTGGCCGCTGGAAACCCCCATGCCGAGCAGCAGGGTCTCGTTGGAGGCCCGCACGTCGAGGCTGTCGGCCACCAATTCCACGCCACGCTCGATCATTGCAGTGGCACTACCGCCCAGCAGATGCACACCCACCGCGGCACCGATGGCACTGCCCTCCGACTTCACCCCGGCAAGGCCCGACTTGATGGTATCGATATCGTTCTTGAAAGCCTTCTTCCAGGCGTCGCCGTCGGCCTTGTTGGCACCGGAAAACGAAGGCAGGCTGACGTTGCCGATCAGAGAAAACAGATGGTTGTCGTTACGCGCCACGACGCTGACGCTCTGGCCAGCCTGCGGCTCCACGGCACCGATGTCGGTCTCATCGCCCAGGTTGATACGCGCACCCTCGCGAATCCGCGCATCGCTGTTCTGGTTGACCAAAAAGACGTTGGCCGAGCCCGCCACGGCAAGCTTGCTGCCCTCGGCGGTGGCCATGGTCCAGCTGTCGAAGCTGCCGGGCAGGCCGAGGTCGCCTGAGGTGTAGCCGTTCAGGGTATCGACGAACTCGCCGATACGGATATTGAGCGGAGTTCCCAGGTTCTCCCACCGCTCCTCGTCGGAGAAGTCCTCACTGGCAAGATCGATGTTCTCGGCGTTCTCACCGAGGAAGCGATAGACGGAACCAGCCTCGCCGCCGGCCTGGTGGCCGTCTGCCACCAGCACTTTCTCGCTCGGTGCGGTGGCCACGGCGCCTTCGCTGCTGGTGTGGTCGTAGGTGCCTTCGAGATCGTCGAAAGCCTTGCCCGCGGTATAGAGGTTCATGCCCCACAGGCTTCCGATATCCACCGTGTTGAGGCTCGCGGCCTCGACGGAGATCGCCTTGCCGGCATCGAGATCGACATTACCCTCGATGGTGGCGTTGGCCCTGTTGTCGAGCAGGCCGAAGCTCACCGCACCGGCCACTCCCACCTTGGCCGCCTCGCTGGCTTCGCTCTTGTCATCCTGGGCCTGCTTCTTCTGCGCCTCGGCGGAATCGTTGCCCTTCACTGCCGACTTTTTCTCGGCGGCCAGATATTTGGCGATGATCGTGTTACCCAGCACCTTGTCGGTGAAGCTCTTCTCCTCTTCCTTCTTGTTCGGGTCGACGCCTTCGGCGCTACCGCTGGCACTCACGGCGGGCCGATGCTGGCTCAGCGCCTGCACCGTGACGTCGCCCTCGACGACGATGCGGCTGCGCTCGTCATCGCCCAGTGCATTGCCGGCCCGATCGACGCTGGTACCCAGGCGCGCTTCGGCAATGTTGAGGTCGACGGAAACCGCCAGGGCGGCGGCTACATCGAGGGAGTTCTTCTTGTCTTCCTCGGACTCGCGGAAGTGCTTGCCGATGAAGTTGGGCGCCTTCTCGCCCACCGTCTTCTTGATCTTGTCGGTCAGTGCATCTGTCAGCGCACTCTGGAAATTACCGATCAGCGCCGTGGGCGAAGCGTCCTTGAACGACGACTCGATGCCGTCGCGCAGGTCGCTCGGCCCGCCGGAAGGCTTGGCCGTGCCGGCACTGGCGGTGACGGCACCGTTGCTCTCGCCCTGCTTGGTCGTCGCTTCCACCAGCAGGTCGTTACCGACCGTGACGTCGCCGGCCAGCTGCGCCTCGGTACGACTGCTCTCCACGTTCACCGCTATGGCGATACCCACCACCCCCTTGTCGGGCGCCGAGGTAGCCTTCGTCGTGTTGTTCTCAACCGTGGTGGCGGAAACGGTCAGATCGTTGCCGGCATCGATGACGGCATCGTTCCACACCATCACCCGCGACTCGCTCACCAGCACGCTCACCGCCACCGCGCCCGCCACACCACCAAGCCCGCCCGGTGCGGCTTCCACGTTCTGGGTGGTGGTCACGCTGCTGCTCAGGTGAATGTCATTGGACGCCGTCAGCTGCCCATGCACATGCACGTTGGAACGAGTGATCAGCGTACTCACCGACACGCCAAGACCCCACGCCTTGGTGGGCGACACGTCGGCGGTGATATCGATCTCCGAGGCCACCACGATGTCACCGTCAGTCGCGGTGATCTTGGCATCGGCGCCGATATCGATGGTGGCATTGGCAATCAGGGTCGAAATGCTGCCGAACAGCGACAGACCCTGCAGGAAATTCAGGGTGGCATCGATGCCTTTGTCGATGATGCCAACCCCGGTGCGCTGATTGAACCAGTCGCGCTCGGGGTCGACCAACAGGGCATCGATACGTACGCTGCCACCGGTCAGGGTGGCATCGCCGATGTTCACGGAGAGATCGAACAGGCCCACGTCGACGAAGCCGTTGACCGGCGCTAGCACCTTGGGCGGCAGTTGAGCGCTGACGTGAAGATCACCGGCACCGCTGTCTAGCTTGCTGTCGTCATCGATGGTCAGGTGGCGGGCGATCAGGGTCAGGTCAGTGCCATTGGTGGTCAAGGTCGTGTCGGTAAGCGTTAGCTTGCCGTCGGCGCGCAGTTCAATGTCCGTTTTGAAATTTCGCTCGATATTGTTGAGGATGCTGTCGCCGCTCCAGTAGCCGACCAGCTTCGCCCCACCCGTGACCGTCACACCCTCTAGGCCATCCAGCTCGTCGGCTTGCAGATCGACCACCACCTGATCGTCACTATCGGCATCGACGGTGATATTCGACACGCCCTGCAAGAGACGTATCAACGACTCACCGCCGAACGCTGCGGTGCTCAGCGTATGCCCAGCGCCCCCCGCCAGCAGCAGCTCGGCCAATTGGAGGTTGCTGAGTGCCGAAGTATCGTCACCCAGCACCAGGCTACCGTCGGTCAACGTCATGTCGCCGTGCTCGTGGCTCGCCACCAGCGTATTGCTGCCTGCGCCGCCATCGATATCGTGCTCGCCCGCCACCACGATAAAGCGGTCGTCGCCGCGGCTGCCCTTGAGGGTATTGTTACCTCCCAACCTGGCGTCGAAGGTCACTCCGGCACCCGCCAAGGGCTGGCTGACCCAATCACTATCCGACATGCCGAAGCCAAGCGCATCCGTCAGCAGCGCCGCACTCTCATTGGCAGCAATCGCGAAGGTGCCCTCGCCTTCAGAGACATCGCGCACCTGCAGCTTGCCTTCGGCCGTATCGAACTCCGCCTCCAGGCCCTCCACGGTGCCCAGCAACAGCAGCAGGTCGCCTAAAGTGCGGGCATCGGCAATGTTCAGACGATGCTCGGAGCCATCGGACAAGGTGATATCGAGGATCGCCGAGGTGACGCCCAACTCCTCAAGCTCGTCATCGGCCAGGTCGCCACCCAGGGCGGCCAGGAAGGCGTCGATGTCGGCTTGCAGGGCATCGTGGCGCTGCATCAGCTCAATCAAGGAGCTGTGTTCGCCCAAGCCATGCCAGCCGCTTGCATCCAGGGTATCGTTACCATCAGTGCCCACCAGGGTGAGCCGATCGACATTGACATAGCTCGAGGTCGTGTCGCCGACCTCGAAGGTGTCACCTGAGACAGTGACGCTGGAGCCCTGAACGATGAGATGATCGCGGCCCACCCCACCGACGATGTCGTTCTCGCCGCTGCCGGCATGCAGGGTGTTGTCGCCGGCCACGGTGAAGAACTGCGTGAAGCCGTCGCCGCCATACAGCGTGTCGTTGCCGCTGCCGCCCTGCAACAGTACATCGCCGGTGAAACCGCGGGCATCGAGCGCGGTATTGCCGAACTCCGCCTCGAGCACGGCGTTATCGATATTGATCAGGGTATCGCTGCCGGCCTGGCGGGCGCGGGTCTGGGTCGACATCACCGAAGCCGCGCCGGCTCCTACCAGCGCCACGCCGAAGGCTTCGCTGTCCAAGGCCTTGGCGAAGGTGCCATCGTCGAGCAGACGCATGAAATCACCGACGAAGCGCACCGTCCAGCGCACCTCGTCGTCCGTCGCCTCACGGGCCACCTGCAGGTTGCCCGCGCCGATACCGATGAGCTGCTCCAGGGCGTGCTGTACCTCCAAGGCCTCGGCATCGATGCTCACGGCAATGGTCTGCTCATCGCCGAAATGAAACTCGACCATGTTGCCAGCGGTACGCTGCCACACCAGCTCATGCTGCTCGGCAAAATCTCCGCGCAGAAGCAGGGAATCGAAGACTTCGTTTTCCACATTGAACAGGCGCAGCGAGTGCGACGTGGTGCCCATGGCCGTGTTGGTACCGTCACCACCGTCAAGAGTATTGTTGCCGCGGTTGCCGAACAGCAGGTCGTCGCCATTGCCGCCCAGCAGCGTATCGTTGCCAGTGCCACCAATCAGGATGTCGTTGCCGCTGCCACCCTTCAGGATATTGTTGCCCGCCACCCCTTCCAGACGCACGCTGCCGGTGAAAGTGCTGGCGTCGAGCTCATTGTCGCTCTCGCCGCCAATCAGATGGGCGAGCTGAACGTTGGCCAGGGTCCACGCCTCCCAGTCACTGCCAACGACCACAAGGCTGGTATCGGTCAGTGTCATATCGGCATCGGCCTGGGCCTCGATCAGGTTTTCGCTTCCGCCACCTGCATGTACCGAGCCGCCGCCCGCGCCGAGAATGAAGCGGTCGCTCTGCTGGCTGCCCAGCATGGTGGTGCTCGACGCGGTGTCGCGCGCCTGGAAGGTCACCCCGCCAAGTGCATAGTCGGCGGCACTCAGGGTCTGGCCATTGCCCGCCGCCGCCAGCACGATCTCGACCGGCTGATGAGTGAACGCCACGCTGCCCAGCTGGGTCGCGATCTGCGCCTGAGCGCCCTGGTTGGTCAGCGTGATGTTCCCGGCTGAGCGCTCCACCACGTAGGTCAGTTCGGCTTCTTCGGGGCTGAAGTCGTCGCCCAGGCTGTCGCTCAGGGCGAAGGTGTCGTTGCCGCCAACGGAGACCAAAGTACTCTGGCCAGCGCCCGCCTTGAGCAGATCGTTACCGCCGCCGCCAACGATCAGGTTATCGCCATTGCGACCGTCCAGCGTCACGCCCAGGGTCGCTGACGCATCGCCGATCAGAATGTCGTCGCCGTTGGTGCCGATCACATGACCGAAGCCGCCCACCTGCTTGAAGCCGCTGGCATTGCCGGTGCCGAGGTTTACCGCCACCGAAGTGGCATAGTCGGAATAGTCCAGGGTCTGGCTGTGCCGTCCGACGAGAACGTCGACGCCCTCGAAGGCGATACCTCCCAGGGCCAGGCTGCGCTCGTCGTAGAGCGCCCAGCTCATGCCGTCCACGGTAGCGGAAAGACGATGCGTGAAGCCGTCATCCTCGGGGGCGATATCGCCCGCCTCGCGATACCAGGCCGCATCGATGTCGGTAATCCCGCTGAAGCTGAGCCAGTTGGCGCTCAGCACTTCGTTGGCCAGATAGTCGGCTCGGCCCTCGCCGGTACCGGTCACGGTCCACTCGGTGCCGGCCTCGAGCCCCTGGATACGGTCATCGCCCTCGCCCCCCACGAAGTTGATGACCAGCCCCTGGCTGTTGGCCAGGCTCAGGGTGTCGTCGCCGTCGCCACCGTGGAAATTGATCAGCAGCCCGCTCAGATCGGCATCCAGCAGGTTGGCATCGAAGCTCAGCGAATCGTCGTCCTCGCTGCCCTGAATCGTGATGCTCCCCGCATCGCGTGCCGCGGCCAGATCGAAGCTGTGCAGCAGTTGCTCCTGCTCCTCCAGACGCTCCACCAACTCCAGGCGCTGCTTGTCCTCCGACATGCGCAGCACCATATCGCTGCCGGCGGCCACCGCTGCCGTCAGCGGATCGGCGGAGAGCAACATGCGCGGCTCGAGCCCCTCGAAGATGAAACGCGAGGGCTCGGCCTGGGCACGCTTGGCCCGACGCGACTTGCGCGCCAGCGAAGAGATCAGGTCCGACAGGGGCTTGCGCAGGGGGCGATTCATCTCGATGCTCCTGGTTCTTCTTTTTTTCCGCTACGTAGTCAAACCGCTATGCGAAAACGGGCTGCCACTCATGCCGACGCGCGGCACACCTCTTTCGCATAGCGCCTCACATGGCGCCTGCTAGAGGCGGCTCGCGTATCGCACGCGAGCCGCCATCGGCATCAATGCACCGGTTTCTCGTCGGTATCGCTCTGGCTTACCGCCTCATCGGCGGGATCGCCCTTGCTCAGTGCTCCCACGCGGGAACCGCCGCGCGCCAAGCGGCTCAGACGATTGAAGTTACGCATCGACTGCAGGTGCACGTAGAGCAGTTCCAGCTCATCGGTGGCCAGCATGCTCTTCAAGGCATCTTCCGGCAGCGCCTTGAGCTTCTGGCGATTCACCGCCTTGAAGCCGGTCAGCGTGCGCTTGCCGCCTTCGGGCAGGCTGATCTGGGCTTCCACCGCCTCCAGCAGGTCGAGCTCGGCCAGCCGCGCACAGAAGGTGCGGGTGCGCTGGAAGTGCGCCTGATAGTCCTGCAGGAAGTCCAGCACCTTGGCCATGTACTGGGTCTGCTCGCCGTCGCTGTCGAAGAAGCGCTCGCCGCGGCCCTCGGCATTCAGGCCTTCGTAGTCTTCATCGATGCACAGGGTGAACGTCTTGCCATCCTCACTGGAGGCGAACACGAAGGGATAACGACGCAGGAAGGCCGGCACGTACTCGCCACGCCATTGGCCTTCGCCGTCCACCATCAGGTTCGAGTCCTGGTCGATGCCCAGCACCGCTACCGGCAGCACGCTGCCCTCGGCATCGGTGAACACGATCGGCAGGTCGCTTGCCGCCGCGGGAAACTCAGCGGCCATCAGCGGCACCGAATTGACCTGACCGGCAAAACCGAAATCCTTGCCGACCTTGAGAGACAGCTCACCGTGCTTGTCACGGGTGATCGGCTGCACGTTGCGATAGATCAGGAGTTGAGTAGCCAAGTTGGCCTCCTTGCATTGCATCTTGTCGTCGCTCCCCACCCGGCGGTCGGGAGCCGTTGTCGCGCAGGCAGCGCTTACAGGCGGCTGAAGGCCACCAGATCCACTTCTTGACTCATCAGGGCATCGATCTCGGCGAGATCCTCCCTGTTGATCACACCCGCCGCATGCTTCAGGCGCAGCACGCTGATCAGGTAGTCGTAGCGGGCACTGGCCAGCTCGCTACGGGCAAAGAACAGGTCACGCTCGGCATCGAGCAGGTCGAGCAGAGGAATCACACCCGACTCGAATCCCACCTGACGGCTCTCGGCGATACGCTCATTGGCACGCAGCGACTCACGCAGCGCTCGCTCGCGTGCCATGGCAGTGACGATGCCCTGATAGCCGGCCCGCACGTTGCGCTGCAATTCACGGCGCACCTGCTCCTGACGCGCCCGACCGGCCTCGATGAGTTGCTCGCCCTCACGCACCTGGGAAGAGACCATGCCACCGCTGTAAACGGGCACGTTCAGACCCAGGCGGATGGTCTGGGTCTCGACCTGGCTGCCACCGCCGAACAGCGACCCTTCGGTATCGTCGTTCTCGTAGTTCAGGCTCAGGCCCAGGGTGGGAAAGTGACCGCCGCGCCGCACCCTCACGTTCTGCATGGCCACGTCCACCGCCAGGCTGGCAGCCTGCAGGCGCGGGTTGCGCTGCAGGGCCAGCTCGGTCCAGGCATCCGGTGAATCCGGCTGGGGGCGCTCCAGTTGCAGGTTGTCGTTGACCAGGCGCAGGCGGCTGGGCAGCAAGCCGGTAACCTCTTCCAGCGCATTCAGTGCATCGCGCAGGCGGTTCTCGACGTCGAGCTCGCGGGCCTCCACCTGCAGGAAACGCGCCTCGGCATCGAGCAGATCGATCTCACGAGCCAGGCCATCCTCGTGGCGTGCACGCACCTGGTCGCGGTTGGTACCCACCTGCTGTTTCTCGGCGCGCAGGAAGCTCAGGTTCTCGTGCAGCGCCAAGGCCGTGAAGTAGCGCTCGGCCACGCGCAAGTAGAGATCCTGACGCGCCGCCTCGAGCTCGGAGGCCGCCTGCTGGATCTCCTGCTTGGCCTGGCTGAAGGCCGCCCAGCGTGAGTAGTCGTACAGCGACTGCTCGATGGAAACACCGTATACGGTGGTGGGATAGGAGGTGCTGCCGCTGTCGAAGACTTCGTTGTCGGAGCTGACGATGTCCTGAGTGATCTCGCTGCGGCTGGCATTGACGCTGACCTGCGGCAACAGCGCCGAACGCGCCTGGTAATAGCGCTCATCGGTGGCCTGCTTACCGTAGAAATCGGCCTGGAACTGAGGGTCGTTGCTGGTGGCCAATTCATGCAGCTGCAATAGGCTGCTGCCCATCGCCAGAGGCGACATCAAGCCGAAGCCAAGCACCACGGCCAGGCGCCGAAGGGGAAGGGTCCCGCGTACCTTCATTGTCATGTTGCTCCTACTGCGCACTCGACGCGGTCACAGCCACGTCGCATTATCGTTTTACTTATGCTTGCTGCTTTGGCATGAGCCTATCAGCACACTTTTTTCTTATCTTCCACTCAGCGTCACATCGACGCCTAAACACTCACCCTCATAGCAGAGGCATCAGCGCCAGCCTCGGCACGCGCCTCGGTGGGCGTCGTGTCGAACTGCTGCTTGAAGGCCCGATAGAACCAGGAAAGGTTGTTGAAGCCGGAAGAAAAAGCGATCTCGCTGACGGCTCTTTGCGCAAAGCGCGGATCCGTCAGCCGCCGCCACGCCAACTGCAAGCGCAGCGTCAACAGGTAATCGGTGAAGGTGGTGTGCTCATGCCGGAAAAGCGCCCGCAGGTAGCCTGGTGAAACACCGTGCCGTTTGGCCATGTCGGTCAGCGTGAGATCACCACGGCCGGCAAGAGCGAACATATCGGCCTTGATAGCACGCAGCCTCGCCTCACGCAGGCCACGGCCTCGGGCACGGCGGTCTGCCTCCGGCGTCGCCCCAAGGCACAGCACCGCCAAATCGGTCATCTGTTCGGTCAGCGCGACAGGATCCTGCTCGGCCTGTGACGCCCTGCCCGTGGTAAGCGCCAGCGCCAATTGGGCCAGGTGACCCAGCGGCTCGCAACGCAACACCTTGTTCACTGCGGGCCGCATGTCCTGGTTCAGCAGCGGCGACAATAGTTGGCGTGAAAAACCGATGCTGAGAAAGCGTGCCCGCGAGCCATGGAAAGCGACCTGGCCAGGAAGCTCGTTGAACCCCAGACACCCTTCTCCGGCGCGGCAGGTCGCCTCACCCAGCCTGGGTTGTGAAGAGGTCCAGCCGCCCTGCCCCGAGGGGTTCAGCAGAAAAGAGAGATCGTCATTGCCGTCGGCAAGGTTCGTCAGCTCACGCTGGGCAATCAGAGGGGAACATTCGACGCTGGCAATGGAAACGCCCGGCAGCAGCCGGATACGCGCCTCGATCTCGGGGGGCTGCCCATGGGGGACCGCCAACTCGACGTTGGCAACGGCCGCATAGAATTCGCGTGCCGCATCGAGACGCTCGCGCTCGGAGTACTCTCTACTGGCAAATGAGATCAGGGCCATGGTCAGCTTGTTCACCGTCAGGAAGCCAGCCGAAGGTATCAGGCAAACGTGACGCTTGAGCGACACTTACCACGCACCCAACCAGCATTTGTCATCATTGTTATGAGCTGAGCGACCTAGTTTTCTTAGGTCTTAGCTATTATAGACATGACCGCGGTCAAGTAAACGCTTTGTTACAAAACTCTTGGCCCATCGCCCCATCGCCACCCACCAGATCGCCAGATCACCGGGGATGGCGCCTGGCGGCTCAGGCAACCTGCGCAACGAGATTACGTATGCCAGATACCTTTTCATGAGCGTGAGCCAAGCCCAGCAACGTCGGCTCATCGAAAGGCCTACCAATGAGCTGAAAGCCGACCGGAAGGTCGTTGGGGCAAAATCCACACGGTAGAGACACTGCCGGGAGCCCGAGGTAATTCGTCAACCGGGTGCAATGACTCAAATCCGAAATCATACTTGTCGATTCGAGCGAATGCCCAAGGTCCGTCTCTTCCAGCGTCGGGGTTGGCCGCCGAAGCACAGGGGTATGCAGAACGTCGCATTGGCTCATCACGTCTTTCATGAATCGCTTGAAATAGAGGCCCCTGAGCTGCTTTGCCTGAACGTAAGCCGCTGCGGGAATGAAGAAGCCGTGTAATAACCGGGCCCGTGTCTGCTGGCCGTAACTTGCCTCGTGCCTGGCGAAGCGCTCCGCATGATAGGTGGCAGATTCAGCCCCCAGAATGATGTAGGACAAACTGGTGAGTTCCTGATGATCGGGCACCTTGACCTTGACCAGCTTGCAGCCGAGCCGTTCGAGCCGCAACAGGCTTGCTTCCATCAGCGACTCGATCACAGGGTCTATATCGTCATAGTAGTAATTCTCAGGGATGCCGACGCGCAGACCTTTGACATCGCTTTCCAAACGACAGGAAAAGCGTGCAGCCTCTCCTTCCCCCGCCGATGCAAGGCAGTCCATCATCAACGCGACATCCTCTGCAGTGCGGCCAATCGGCCCGAAGCAGTCGAGCGAACGCGACATCGGCATGGCGCCATCACTGCTCAGTAATGCATGCGTCGGTTTCAGGCCAACGGCACCACAAGCGGCAGCCGGTATGCGAATCGAGCCTCCCGTATCGGAGCCCAATGCTGCAAAAACAGCACCGGCAGCGACAGCAACCCCGGAGCCACCGGATGAACCTCCTGAGATATACGCCGAATTCCAAGGATTGCGACAAGGGCCGAAATGATCGTTATGTCCCGTCGCGCCAAAAGCGAACTCAGACATGTGGAGGCTACCAATCTGCACCGCTCCCGAGCGGTCAAGCTCAGCAAGCAGGTGAGAAGTCGCTTTCGGCACTTGGGCCAGCTCAGGTGACGACCCATAAGAGCAAGGCATACCCTTGCGATGAAACATATCCTTGTGGGCCAATGGGATACCCGCCATAGGGACTTTTCCATGAGCAGAACGGCAATCTGCCGCTCGTGCCGAACTCAAGGCAAACTCTTCCTCTATGCGAGTGAAGCAGTTCGTTACCCGATTGATGCGGCGAGCCGCCTCGAGGCTCGCCGAGACGAGTTCGACACACCCGATCCTTCTTTTCAAAACGGCTGCAGCGGCCTCCTTCAATGTCCACTTCATCGGATCATTCATTGCGGCCCCCATGAACCTTGGACTCTTCTATCAAACGATCGAAATCCCCTACTTCCTCAGCATCTTCACCAGCCACTGAGCAACAGGAATAATCGATAGCGCCAAGCACCCGAGCAAGTACTTCAGAAGTCCGCTCGACATCGCCCTTTCGAGGCTCAACCCCGGTCAGGAGCATGAAATTTCGTTCGACATAATCGCTATAGAGCATGTCATTTTCGCTCCTCGAAGTATCGCATCACCTCACTCATGCTCATGACATCGCCATACTTGGCATGAATATCGAACAGATTTGCCTCATGTGGATTCTGATGCCTGTCTCCCACGCACTCACGAGGAACGACCACACGAAACCCATATGAGATGGCGTCGACCACGGTGGCACGAACGCATCCGCTCGTTGAGCAACCGGTAATGACAACCGTATCGATCCCCTGAGCAACTAGAATCGAAACAAGAGGCGTACCAAAAAAGGCGCTTGGATATTGTTTTCGCAAGACAGTCTCGCCTTGAGCAGGCAAGACATTTTCATCGAATTGCGAATAAACACTGCTCTCCGTCATCTGGCGGAGAACAGGCAATTTCTTTATGAACACTCCGCCATCAGCCCCATCCTCCGAAAAGACAACACGGGTATGGATGACTGGAATTTCGCATCGACGCGCACATTTATATAATGTCTCCGCATGATTGATCGCCTCGACGACACCTTCCGCATACAGCCCACTATCAGGAAGTGTATAAGCCTTCATGAAGTCTATTGCCAGTACAGCCGAAGCATTACCGAAACCGGTCGAACCATTGAAGGTGTCGCGGTAATTTTCCTGAAGATTGTCGTTCGTCATTTTTCTTCTCCGTTGATCATAACATGCTTATCACAACATGCCCGGCAACCAAGTCACCAAGGCGGGGAACATGGCAATGATCACCATGGCCAGAATAAAGACACCCACAAAAGGCCAGGCGGCAGCATAGAGGTCACTCACTTTTAGTTCAGGTGCCGCCGCCTTGAAAGCAAACAAAACATAGCCAAACGGTGGAGAAAAACCACCTATAGTCACATTGATGAGAAACAGAACCCAGAACCACAGCGGATCGAATCCCAACGCGGCTATGACAGGCGCATAGATGGGAATAATGACGATACTAATCGCTATTTGGTCCATGAACATACAGAAAATAAATGGTATCAACATCATGATAAACAGCATGACAAGCGGATCCAGAGAAGTCGCAACGGAGAGTTGAGCTATGGCAGATGTTGCACCACTCAAAGAAAGCAACTGGCTGAACAGCTTTGAACTGGCCATGATGATCAGGATGACGGCCGAAACTGCAGCAGCAGACTGCACAGACTCAAGAATCATCCTAAAGGAAAGTTTCTTGTAATAAGCAGCCGCAAGTAGAGCCCCTACCACTCCGGAAGCTGCCGACTCTGAAGGAGTGGCGATCCCCAGCAGAATGAATCCCATCACGAAGAAAATAATGACCGAGAAAGGTAGCAATTGAATGACGGCAACAACCTTATCCTTGAAACTCCTTACGGGCACATCATGCTGGGAAGCCTGGCCAGCCAATCCAGGGTTGATTGCAATGCGGACGGACGTATACAAGAGAATCAGGCAAGCGATGATGAGCCCAGGTATTATACCTGCAATGAGAAAGCGTGATATCGAGATATTGGCCAACATGCCGATGACAATGATAAGCACGCTAGGCGGTATGATAGGCGCCAGGTTTGCCCCACCCAGAATGGCCCCGATAGATAGTCGTCGGTCGCTACCCCTGGCAAGCATCTGAGGAAGAAGGGATCGCCCCAGCATCGCCACGACCCCCATAGCAGCCCCGGACAGAGCCCCAAAGATCGTTCCCAGTGCAGCCGAAAGAACAAAATCGCGACCCTTCACACGCCCAATCAGCGTATCGGTCGAGCGAAAGACGGCATCGGTAGCTCCCGAACGGAACAAGACCTCACCCATTAAAATAAAAAGTGCTATGGTAGCAAGAGACGAAGAAGCAAGCGTATCGTAAATGCTGTTGGTAAATATACTGAACCCACGCCCGCCGAAGAAGTACATTGCTCCAACCAGATTTGTGAATAGAAATGCCACAAATACGGGAACGCCGAGCACAAACAGGAAGAGAAGAATCCCCAAACCTGCAAGCAAGATCTGTAGCCATTCCATACTTACCTCCTTTGTTGAATTTTTTATAAGGCCTCAAAGATCTCGACTCGCCAAAGAGCTCTTCAACTCCATGACACTAGCTCGAAAGAAATATACCCCTGAACTCATCAGGCCATACGAGATAACAGCGCTCATCCACCACCTGGGAACCGACATCACCGCCATGGTTCTGATACCACGATCGTATTGGCGCATGGCTTCCTCGAAGGCATACCAACCTGCCCATATACAAGCTATGGTGGCCAGTAAAAACAACAGTGAATTGAAAAAGCCCCTAGCCCTATCCGACAAGGCATCTTTAATGAAGGTTATCTCAATATGGGCCCGCTCCCGCGTCAACCTCGGGGCCAAAAGAAAGGTCGAAAAGAGCAGAAAATACCCTGTAAAATCGTTGATCCACTGAGTAGGGCTGCGAAAAAAATAACGCGCCGTAATTTCATAGCAAAACATGAGCAAGATAGCAAACAAGGCCAGCACACCAAGCCAGTAGCCTATATCCGTTATCGCATCGTGCGTCTTGCCAAGGCCAGAGTATATCTTATTCATTTCACCTCAGCCCTCTGATGCTTGATTCTAAATCGTCACTGGCCACGCATCAGGCGGCCAGTGACGATGAACTCCTTTCGTGGTTTGACTTTCAGGGGGTAAGGCCAGCCTCACGGGCGAGTTCGCGCATGCTTTCGGCAGGCTCTCCCGAAATACGAATAGCCTCTTCCCATAAGCCATCTGCAAATGCCTGATCGAGCATTTGCTGCTGCTCCTCACCCAGGTAAGTGAGCTCTGCACCCACCCCCTCCATCAACTCCGTTTCTTCAGCGATGAGGCCGTCATAATGAGCAAGCGAGACATCCTCCAACTCACGCCCAATTTCCAAAAACGCCGCTTGGTCCTCTTCGGGAATTTCTGCCCAGTAGTCTTCATTGAAGACCACCATCAAGCTGGTTACCCCGAAGCCGGGCCGAACCAGGTAGGGCAGTACTTCGTGCAGCCCAATTTGGTAATTACCGAAAATATTGTGACCAGCACCCTCGATCACACCACGTTCTGCAGCGGTATAAATTTCCGAGACAGGCATCACAGCTGGGGATCCGCCAAAGGCACGGATGGGGCCATGGTAGGTCAGCGTGCCACGAATGATACGGCCTTCACACCCACCATCATCCCCGATAGGATCGGTCAACATGAAATGGTAACCAGGATTGGCGGAGGGAAACGAGATCATCCGAACATTGTGTGTCAGGTAGTAGTCCTGATAGGCCTCCCAGATGCCTGACTCCCGGCGCGCTTGCGGGTCCGCATCAATGGCGTCGGCAGCCAGCCCCACGCCAGTGACTCCGGTATGATACGGTCCAGTCGAGAGCGCCATCGGGAAAACACCGGAGCTCACCGGGTCGAATTGCTCGAACCCGGGGATTGCGTCCTCGCCAACCAGGCGTATCTGATAACGACCATCGAACTTCTCATCGACCATTTCGACAAACAGGTGAGCAATGTCGTTCAGGGCATGATTGGTCGGAAAGGGAACGAGCATTTGGTAGCTATTGGCTTGTGCCGTTGCTACACCACTCAAGCCAACGGCGACAGATACTGCGGCAACAATAGACAATTTTTTCATTGTTATCTCCCGGGACAAGTTACTTTTTATGCTTCAGGCTGGTATCAGATAGGGCATGCCGTGAAACTCAGCCGCCTGCTTCGTGTACTCTCTTTTTGCTCCATCGAATTTCTTGCCAACGATTCCGCCACGCACGGCACCCGCGGCAACATCGTGGTAGGCTGCTTCAAGCGCGGAAGAGAGCGGCTGACTGTACGGGGTAGAAATCCACGATCTCAACAAATGGCGTTTCTTTTCCTCCTCCTCAAAATCGATAAAATCAGTTCTCGAGTGCAAGATCACATGATTGTTAAGAATTTGCATATCCCCCGGCTCCAACACCATCTCTAAAGTAAAATCATCAGATGCAACAAGCCTATCCAGCATATCCATCGCTTCAGTCTGAGTGGCATCAGGCTGGGGAACGCCATCGAACTCATGGGCATAGCGAATGTGGTTGCGAACATACCGACAACAGAACTCGCCATCTCGCTCAGAAAATATAGGAGCAGCATAATATGGCGGTTCGTCGGAACTCTCCTCACCTTTGCGAGAGTAATAAATATCCTTGTAGAGGGCTTCAAAAAGCTCCGGAGATGTAGAGGCAATCTCGTCTCTCACCGCTATCGAGCAAGCAATACGGCTTTCTCCGCCGCTTTTGGCAGTATTGATACAAAGCAAGCCGACCAGATCCGCCATGTCTGTGTGGTAGTCGAGACGCGCGTTTGTGTTGTAGCCCCTCCCGCTCGCAGAGCGGTAATTCCCGCCGGCATCACGCACGTCGCCGAGCAAGTCGCTATTCACTCCCTGCGGCCGAAGTACTCCCAAGTGGTTGCACAAGCCCCAGTACAGCGCCCGGATACGTTCAACGGACAACGACTCGATAGGCAACCCACGCAGAACGACAAAGCCCAACCCATGCGAGACCGCCTCTTTTACATCGGCAAGCAAGCGATCGAGGTTGCCGAATGGGAAGTCTCGGGCACAGGTTGCCAGCAGCGGCTTACCGGCATTTTCAAAAGCCGCCAAGCCCCCGAGCAGCCCTTCACGCTCTTCCTGCGACAACACCCTGACCCAGGCGTCCTCAGCATCTACCACCTCCTGGCTTTTCCAAGCCCTCGGCGTGGGGCCGACAACGCCACCGGCACATGGCCCAGTTCCTCCGGAAGAGTTCAAGCTTTTGTTTGAGAAACCTTTTTCCCAAATTTCAGGCCCTGATCCGTGCTGTGCCATGTCTCATCTCCAGTTGATAGATTCTTGTCTGTATACTGGCGAATCTCAGCCTTGCTCATTGGATACGTTTTGTCAAATCCCAGCCCTTTCGGACGAGCGGAAAAAAATTGACGATCCGAAAGAAAGGCCGCACCAACTGTCAGAATTAGAATTTTAATTGCTTAATATCAATAGATTATGTTCACCGACATGTTGCACCCGCCTAACGGACTCAGCAGCAACATCAATAGCCAGCGCATCGCCTCGGCATGGGGAAACATCCCTCGTAGCGCTTGATTGGATACGATATGTGGTATATGTATACTCTAGCTGGCATCACACGCCCAGCGATGGCTAACAACGACAGCGAGGCCAACGACAGCGAGGCACGCAGCGATGGGAAGAACACTTTTCGACAAGATATGGGAGTCGCATGTCATCAGCGAACGAGACAATGGCACTGCACTCCTTTTCATCGACCGCCACCTAGTTCACGACGCCACAGCGCAAGCATTCGACCAGCTCAAGAGCGAGGGACAGAAGGTAAGAAGGCCCGACCTTACGTTCGGTATGGCCGACCATTACATTGCCACTCATGACGACCCTGATCGCGATCCCGTGCATGACGCCATGGTGACGACACTGGCAGAAAATGCTCGCGAGCAGGGAATCACCTCCTTCGGAGCGAATGATGAGCGCCAGGGGATCGTACACGTAGCGGGTCCCGAGCTGGGGCTGACCCTGCCAGGCACTCTGCTCGTTTGCGGCGATAGCCATACCTCCACCCACGGCGCATTAGGCGCACTGGCATTTGGCATCGGTGCCTCTGAGGTCGCTCATGTACTGGCCACACAGACGCTTTGGCAGCAGCGCCCCAAGACAATGCGGATCCGCATCGATGGAGAGCTGGGAGTGCATGTCACGGCAAAAGACCTGATCCTCACCATCATCAGAACCATCGGTGCCAATGGTGGTGCCGGGTATGTCATTGAATATGCGGGTGAAGCCATAGACAACCTGTCGATGGAGTCACGTCTTACGCTATGTAACATGTCGATAGAGGCCGGCGCTCGGGGCGGCATGATTGCACCCGATGAAACCACGTTTGCATATTTGAAGGGCAAGCCCTTTGCGCCACAAGGAGAGCTTTTCGAACGTGCCGTAGAAGCATGGCGAGGCCTCAAGAGCGATGACGATGCCCATCATGACAAGGAAGTTGCCATAGATGCCCGCTCGATTGCCCCCACGGTAACCTGGGGAAATTCCCCCGAAACGGCCCTGCCCATTACCGGTCACATTCCGGACCTTGGAGACATCGAGACAAGCAAGATGGAGCAATACCAAGCCACCATCGAATACATGGGTCTCGAGCCGGGTGCGAAACTCACTTCTCTGAAAGTCGACCGGGTATTCATCGGCTCCTGCACCAATAGCCGCCTGGAAGACCTTCGTGAAGCCGCGAAAATTGCAAAGCTTGGCAGAGCCAAAGTGCCTACTATCGTCGTGCCCGGTTCTCAGCAAGTCCGTCAGCAAGCAGAAAAAGAAGGATTGCACGAAATCTTTCACCAGGCAGGTTTCGAGTGGCGTGAGCCTGGTTGCTCCATGTGCGTTGCCATGAACGGCGATTCGGTACCAAGCGGTGCTCGTTGCGCATCCACCTCCAATCGCAACTTCGCTGGCCGCCAAGGCCCGGGAAGTCGTACGCATCTCATGAGCCCAGCAATGGCCGCCGCCGCTGCCATTACCGGTCACCTCACCGACGTCAGGGAGCTGGAGGGCACCAAATGCTAGCTTTTACCACTCACCGTGGACAGGCTCTGAGCTTGCCTTGGGAAAACATCGACACCGATCAAATCATACCGGCGCGATATCTACATCGGCCCCGTGAAGCCGGATACGAGGATCAACTCTTTCATGATCTGCGCTTTACGCCTGATGGCAAGCCGAAAGTAGGATTTCCCCTCAATGACCCCACCCAGGCAGAGTCAACTATTCTCATTGCCGGGAGAAACTTCGGATGTGGTTCATCACGCGAGCACGCCGTATGGGCACTTCTCGATTATGGCTTTCGTGTCGTCATTGCTCCGGATTTTGGCGATATTTTTTTCAATAACAGCCTGAAGAACGGTCTGCTAGTGATTCGCCTGGATGAGCAAAGCATCCAGTCTCTGATGCAAGAAGAAGGTCAACCCCAAATATTGACCGTTGACTTGCCTCAGCAAAGCATCATCAACAGCTCAGATTTACGTTACCCCTTTGAAATCGATGCCTATCGAAAAGAAGCTCTATTAAAAGGCGAGTCGGAAATTCAAATGACTTATCGTCTGCTAGATAAAATCAAAAAATTCGAAACACACCACATCAACGCCAACCCATGGGTCGCAACACCACCAGCATCATGAGGGTGCCGAAGGTGAACAATCGGTATATACAAAGGAGAAGTAAAAAATGACAGCCAAGTCACTTAAAGAACAGCTTAACTCTGGCGAAATCGTCGTTGCACCAGGCATCTATGATATGATTTCAGCCCTGATAGCCGATCGCATGGGCTTCAAGGCTCTCTACGTGACGGGTTATGGCACGGTTGCCTCTCACCTGGGCCTACCCGACGCCGGCATTGCCACTTACAGCGACATGGTCGGCAGAATCGCCACCATGGCGAAAATGACCGACACCCCCATAATCGCCGATGCCGACACCGGCTATGGCGGCCTGCTCAACGTTCATCATACCGTACGAGGCTATGAGGAAGCCGGGGCATCCGCCGTTCAACTGGAAGACCAGGAATTCCCGAAGAAATGCGGTCATACGCCAGACCGTCGAGTCATCCCCTTGGAAGACATGGTGCAAAAGATCAAGGTCGCCTGCGATGCAAGGCGTAGCGACGATCTTGTGATCATTGCACGGACGGACTCGCGCACGGCATTGGGACTCGATGAAGCATTGAAGCGCGCGCAGGCCTACAGCGATGCGGGTGCCGACGTCATCTTCATCGAATCGCCCGAGTCGGAGCAGGAAATGGAAACCATAGGCAAGCACATCGACAAGCCGCTGATCGCCAACATGGTACCAGGGGGTCGTACACCATTATTGTCAGCCGAAAAGCTGCAGTCGCTGGGCTTCGCTCTGGCCATCCACCCTGCCGCCGGCTTCCTGGCCACCGCCGCGGCGCTGGAAAAGAGCTATGCGGACTTGAAGGAAAACGGCGACGTAACCGACTCTTCCCAGCTGTATAGCTTCAGTGAGTTCAATAAGCTGATTGGCTTCCCGGAAGTTTGGGAGTTCGAAAAGCATTATATGGGCTAGCCTCTGCCGATGACTCACCGGGCATTGGCCCGGTGAGATTTCCATGCCCAGCCACTCAGGACTCACGGTTTGGACACCCATATTTCGAGTACGGCCCGAACCCTGGCTTTGGCCAGCCTGGGCGGGCTAGTCGGCAGCGCTGCCGGGCTTCCTGCAGGCTGGCTGCTTGGCGCCATCGGCGCAACCTTGGCAGCCAGCCTCGCCGGCTTTCGCCTCCATTACCCCGGCGAGCTCCAGTCATTGGTCCTGGTACTAGTGGGGATCAGTATCGGCAGCTCCTTGAGCCCACGATTCTTCTCCGAAGCGGCTTCCTGGCTTCCCAGCCTGGCAGGGCTGATGGTCGCCATGCTCACCATCACGTTTACCGTCTCCTATACGCTTGCCAGACTTACCAAGCTCTCCGGGAATACCAGTTTTCTCTCAGCCTACCCCGGGCACATGGTGCTGATTCTGCAAACGGCATCGCAATACCCTTGCAATGTACCGCAAGTCACGATGATCCAGAGCATACGACTACTTTTTCTCGTCGTGCTTTTTCCGCTACTTGCACAAGGAGCCGTAGGCGAAAGAGTTCATCAAGTTCAGGGTACCCACTACACGGCACTCGCCCTGCTCGTTCTCGCAGCGGGCCTGGGCGCCGCCATATGTCAGCGCTGTCGGCTGCCTGCTGCCGCTCTCCTGGGTGCCATCTTGGGGGCGGCCCTGGTTTCCCTCAGTGGGTTCGAAGTGGGCAGGCTGCCCACGGGCCTGAAAGTAACGATCTTCATTCTGACCGGAGCGATGATCGGAACACGCTTCACCGACAGCAGCCTCGGCAGAATGGCCAAGCTGCTGCCCGTGTCGTGTTTTTCCGTAGCGTTGACCCTGTTGGCAACCGGCGCGATCGCCTTTCCCATCAGCGTGGCAGCCGACATACCCTTTACCCAGCTGCTATTGGCCTACGCCCCCGGCGGTGCGGAAGTCATGGCCTTGATCGCTCTCGCAGTCGGTCACGACGCAGGGTTCGTCGGAATCCATCATTTGGCCAGATTGATGTTCATGGCCCTCAGCTTTCCTCTGCTGCGCCGACTGATGATCAGCAAGTCGAGTGACTAGCGGCCGGCGGGCTGGGGTTTTACCCCCTCCGCCCGTATCGTGACCTCAATAGACAGTTCGATAGATCTCGAGAGCGTCCCGCTCCGTCACTTCCCGAGGGTTGTTCACGAGCAAGCGCTGCTGCTGCATGGCGTCTGACGCCAACTCATCAAGAGAGGACTCGAGAACACCGACATCACGCAACCTGAGCGGCAGACCGCTTCTTTTAAGTAGGGCCTCGATGCTTGCAATAAAGCTTTCGCAATCGTCTACGTTAGAGCGGGAGCGCGCTTCTTGCGTGAAAATGGGAGCCAGCTCCGCGTAGAGATCGGCAGCCGTCACCGCATTGAAACGCAGTACTGCAGGAAGCACCAAGGCGTTGGATAGCCCATGGGGCACGTGGTAATGGCCCCCCAGCGGGTAAGCCAAGGCATGTACTGCAGCTACCGGAGCGTTGGCAAAAGCCTGCCCGGCCAAGCAGGAACCCAGCAGCATGGCTTGTCGCGCTTCCAGATCCCGGCCATCCTGCATGACCCGATCGATATGTGTGACGAGTAGGCGCAGAGCCTCCCTGGCGAGCGTATCTGACATCGGATTCTTGCGAATCTTGCTCGTGTAGGCCTCAATCGCATGCACCATGGCATCGATACCCGTCGCCGCCGTCACATGGCGTGGCAGCCCCACCGTCAGGGTGGCATCGAGTACGGCGACATCCGGGAGCAACACCGGCGAGACGATGCCCGATTTAGTCGTCTCGCCTGTCGTCACGATGGAGATGGGCGTCACCTCGGAGCCCGTACCTGCGGTCGTCGGCACCTGGACGAGTGGCAGCCTCTCTCCCTCGAGATTGCCCACCCCATAGGCCTCCTGCAGCGACTGGCGACAATGCAGATGGGCAAAGCACGCCACCAGCTTGGCAACATCCATTGAGCTGCCGCCGCCAAACCCGATGACCAGTTGGGCACGCATCCGCCTGGCCCGCTCCACCGCCTCGAGCACAACCGCTTCGGGAGGATCCGCCACGACGCCGTCGAACAGCTCGACCTTGGCTCCATACTTTTCGAGGTTTTCTATCGCCGGCCCCAGCAAACCTAGCTCGGCAATCCCCGGGTCCGTGACCACAAAGATACGCTCGGCCGAAAACTTGCCCACCACTTCGTGAAGACGCTCAGCCGCGCCATGTTCGACGATCAGCTGTCGCGTAGTATTGAAAACGAAACCTGGCATTATTCCTCCTCGCTCGTCCTGACAAGATCGCATGCTGCCATGATGTGCGACTTCATTATCGATGAGGACCAGTCACTATCACCTGCCGCTATGGCCGCTACGAGATCACGATGGTGTATCAAACTGCGCTGCTCATCCTTGGCCGAGAAGAATCGATACGACCGAATCAAGAAACCGATATCCATGAGAGACAGCGCCGTTTCCTCAAGCTTGGAATTGTCTGCCAGTTTCAGAATCTTGGTATGAAACTTTCTGTTCAATACCGACAGAGACTCGACCGTCTCAGGCGCCAACCGATAGCTTTCCATTTCCTCGCAGATCAGTTCGAGATCTCTGATATCCCTCGGCGTGGCATTTCGCGCCGCAAGCCCGGCGGCACAGCTTTCAAGGCAGGCCCTGACCTGAAATATCTCTATCGCGTCTTTCCTTGTCCAGCCACGCACCGCAGCACCGGAATTGGGATGAAACACCACGAATCCATCCTGGGCGAGGCGATGCAACGCCGTTCGCACGGGTGTTCTGCTGGTACCCACCCGATTTGCCAGCTCATCTTCACGAAGCCTGTCATTGGGCTGGTATTCACCGGCAAGAATCGCTTCGCGTATGATGATATAAGCCCTTTCAGGAGCGGGAAGGTTAGTGAATCTTGGGCTAGCTGTGTCTAAAACTTCCATATTTTCCCACCTTGCACGATATTTTCTCATTCCATAGATCAATCAGGTACGCCTTGCATACCCCAGACTCTCTTTTGCATTACGATATATCTTAAAGGCGATAGGCGCCAAGCAGAACAAGATCATGCATAGCAGGATGAGGCTCACAGGTCGGTTCAGGAAAATGCCTATGGAGAGCTCACCCGCCCCCTGGAAGGTTCTCATCAACTGGCGATCCAGTATCGGGCCGAGGATGATACCGAGAATGACCGCTATCAGGGGGTAGTCATATTTTCTCATCAAGATTCCCAACGCTGCAAAAACGAGCATGATCTTCACATCGAACATTTGCAGGCTGATAGCGTAAGTTCCCGCCACTGAAAATACAGCAATCAAGGGAATCAAAACGATAGTAGGTATATTGATTACCTTGGCTGCGTACAGCGATACCAGCAGACCAGCCATGAACAGGAAGAAAGAAGCTACGACTTGCGCAAACATGATCCCGTATACGAGGCCCTGGTGATCGATGAACAATCTCGGCCCGGGAATTAGCCCTTGCAGCATGAAGGCACCTACCATTACCGCAGTCGCTAAACCACCCGGAATGCCCAAGGACAGCATGGTAGCCAGAGCACCCCCTTCGGATGCATTGTTTGCCGACTCAGCGCTGATCAACCCCTCTTCCGCTCCCTTTCCAAATCCTTCCGGCTTCTTTGAGCTTCGCTTGGCCTCATTATAGCTTACGACGCTAGCCACGGTGGCACCAGCACCAGGCAGAGCGCCGATGATAACACCGATGGTGCTTGACTTTAACACTGTCAAGGGATGCTTCAAAACACGACCGAAACCGTAGAGAAGACTATGCAGATTTTTTTCACTTTCGCCTTTGCGTTTGCTTCCACCGGTAACGTAACGCTGCTGCAACATATAGAACAGTTCTGAAAAACCGATCAGTCCTATCAAAGCCGGTATGACAGGAATGCCGTCCATCAATTCAAAATAACCGTGGGTACCACGAATTGCACCGGTCGACGTCATGCCTACGGTTCCCAACAGTACCCCAAAACCACCCGCGATGATGGCCTTGAGAAAGCTGTTATGCAACGCAGCAATAACCGTAAGTCCCAACACACCCACCAGAAACAGTTCGGGCGGACCGAACATCAACGCAACCGTGACGATAAGCGGCATGACCAGAATCAGAAAGAAAGCACCGAGCAGGTTACCCATGGCGGAGGAGGCGACTGCCATACCCAGTGCCTCACTCGCTCTTCCCTGCTTCGTCATGGGGTTACCGTCAAAGCCTGTCACGATAGCCTGGGGAGAGCCCGGTATGTTCAGCAGAATCGAGGAGATAGAGCTGCCGAAATTCCCTCCCGCATAAATGGCAGTGAGAAATGCTATCCCCAGAACCGGGCTCATTGGGTAAGTCAGCGGCAGCATGATGCTGATGGCCAGAGGCGTACTGAACCCAGGAATGGCACCGGTAATGATTCCGAAAAACACTCCTAAAAGAATAATGGACATGACTTTCCAATCGGCAAGAAGGCCAAGACCCTCCAAGATAGGAGCAGCATCGAACATAAAAAATCTCCGACCAAGCGGTTAAAATAGAATTCCTTTAGGAAGCGGGATGCTCAGCCACATATCGAAAGTCAAATGAATGAACAGAGCCGTTCCTGCGGGAAAAATTACAATAATCAGCCAAGATTTAACGGAGAACAAAATCAAAAGCAATGCCATATAGAGCCAGGATGAGATCACGAAACCCACCCACTCAATTCCAAACACATAAGCCACTGTCAGCACCGCAAACGACACCGTTGCTGCTTTGTTGGTGATTTTTCTCTCGCCTGCTTCGCTGCCGGAAGCGGATACTGGCTTACCAATCAGCAAGCTATACACGTAAGCAGCTACCAGAATGGTAAACGCCACGACTATAACGAAATATACCGGCTGAATGAGCAGCAAGTTAACTTCACGCCTTGGCAACCCGCTTACTTCCATGTAGTAGTAAGTTGCGTAAGCCAGCATGATAGAAGGAACGATAAACTCACCGCCCTTCTTTCCCAACTGCCTTAAAAAATCCATAAGCGTTCATCCCATAAAGCAATTAGTGCGTGCCAAGGAAAAGGAGAGGCGCGCTAGCGCCCCTCCCTATCGATCAGTTTCCTGACAGCATATCGCCGTATCTTTCCACGACCTCATGGATTTCATAAATAATTTCCTTCGACTCTTCAGGCCCGTAGTAGCCTGAAATCAAGTCGGAGCCGAGGTTTTCGATATGTGCCTGGTAAGCATCGCTGTTGAACACTTCCTGGTAGCTTGCAACGATGGCTTCGAAAGCTTCAGGGTTTTCCTCAGCAAAGCTGGTATGTACGGCAAGAAAGCGGTTATCGCCAATGGCGGGAAGGTCCGCCTCTGGAAAGGCTTCGTTCACCGGCGGGGCATCCGGCCAGCCAGGGAATGTCTCATGTGAAGAAACGGCCAGCACACGCACCTGATCACCGAGTGTCATATCGCCATATGCCGAAGAAAACGCGGCATCGGAGTGACCGCCAAGCAGATCCGTGCGCTGCTCGCCACCACCATCGAAGGTCACGATATTGGGATTCAGCTCCAGCGTATCGAGAAATGCCAGGCCAAAGAGGTGCGTTCCAGAGCCGGTCGCCATGGACATGGTAACGCTACCCGGGTTCTCGCGAATGCTCTCGACCAGCTCTTCGATGGTTTCATAGGGAGAGTCGGCACGAACGACGATCGAGGTATAGTCGCGCTGCTCGATATTAATGAAGGTGAAGTCGTCCAGATCGAAATCGGCACCTTGAGCCACGATGTTCATGCTCAAGGTCGGCTGAATGCCTGCGAACAGGTAGTGACCGTTGGACGGAGAACCGAGAAACGTTCTGGAGCCCAGCAAGCCTGAAGCCCCACCACGGTTGTCCACGATCATGGCGTAGTCGTGAAACTCCTCCCAATGCTGGGTCAACCCGCGCGCAAAACGATCGATGGAGCCACCTGCACTAAAAGGCAGGATGAGCCTGACGTTTTCCGTCGGCCATTCGGCAGCATTGGCGGAAAAGGCTGCTCCCGGCGCTGCGGCCACGAGGATAGCGCCGGCAAAGAGCGCCTTGGCGGTCGTTTTCATCTTGGGCTGGACAGTCATGCCTGCTCCTCTCTTTCTATTGTTTTTGCGATTGTTTGCGATCGTTTTACGTTCGCTTCATGTGCCCATTTAGTAATTGTTCTTGGCGATACGAGCGATTCGGGCGGGCTCAACCCTGACCAAAGTCGCCCTGACTTGTATCCCAAACTAGTTTATTGGATACGATCAGTCAAGAAAGCCTATAACCAGACCTTTGTCTAACCTTGTCCAGCTGATGCACAGCAGGGTATCGCTCACAAGGCTCTTCACCGCCAAAGCGAAAGTCTTAACTAACCATATGTATTTAAATAAATTTCCAGAGGCAGGACGATTGAGCCTAACAATCGGCGTGCGGAGGCGTGCCGTAAGCAGGAGTATGAGCCGGCCCTTGCAGGCAGGCTCTTCGTGTCGATTGCGAGAATTGGATACGAAAACGTCAGGGCATGCAGGTCGGGCCGTCAGGCCCGGCCCTCAGCCCCTCTGGTGCGTGAAGAACTCGTGATCCGAGATCCGGCCAGTAGAGCCACATCGCGAGAGGTCACGGACCTCCGCTTCATGCGTCGCGCTCGTCTTGCAGCTTGCTGTAAGCGCCAAGCGCCATCAGTTGGCGGTCACGCCAAGCCTGGCGTTCGGCCAGCCCTTCGAGAGGCAGCGCCGTGCGTCGTTCCGCCTCCAGCGCCGCAAGGGTTTCCGCCTGCCAGGGAGAGGCCCCATCGCGCTGGGCATCCACATCGGCATAGAGCGGGCCATAGCGGCGAGCGTAATCGGTCACCCCCGCCGGGGCATTGAGATCGATCGTCTCGAACGGCCCCATGAACGACCACCGCAGCCCCAGGCCATGCTTGACGGTCTTGTCCAGATCCTCGGCCGAGACATAGCCGTCACGGAACAGGCGCAGCGCCTCGTTGAGCAGCGCCCCCTGCAGCCGATTGAGAACGAAGCCAGGCAACTCGCGCTTGACCAGCACCGGCACCTGGCCCACCTCGGACATCAAGGCCAGCGTTCTTTCGACCGCATCCGGGCTTGTGTTCGGTGCAGGCACCACCTCGACCACCGGCACCAGATAAGGGGGATTCACCGGGTGCGCCACCAGACAGCGCTGCGGATGCGTCAAGTGCCCCGTGAAGCGCGACGCCGCAATGCCTGAAGTGGAGCTGGCAAGAATGGTGTCGGGCGCCGTTGCCGCCTCGAGGCGCGAGTATATTTCCTGCTTCACCTCGAGATTCTCGGGGCCGCACTCCTGCACGTAGGCGGCTTCACCCACCGCGAGTGCCAGGTCGGGTTCGATCTCGATGCGCGCCAGAATCGCCTCGGGATCATCGACCAGGCCGGCGCGCTGCAGGTCCTGCAACGACTGGCGAATCGCTTGCGTCGCACCCGCCAGGGCCTCCGGCTGGGCATCATACAGCCTCACCGAGCGCCCCGCCCGAGCAAAGACCATCGACCAAGCCCGTCCTATCAGTCCTGCCCCCACTACCGCGATAGGCTCCGACATGCTGCCTCCTATTGACTCAAATGACTTTCGGCTCGAATGGCTGAAACAAGACAATTGCATTCGTATGCAATCGATACTAACTTTGCGGTGAGCCGTCTGTCGAGGCAACTCGATTACTCGTACAATTCAGCAGGAAACCGCCATGATCCGACGACTGAAAGCGGGCGCCCCGAGCGAAGCCCGCGCCGAAGCCGACCGTAAGGTTCGGGAAACCGTCGAACAAACGCTTCAAGCCATCGAGACACGCGGCGATGAAGCCGTGCGAGAGCTTTCGGAAAAATTCGACCGCTGGTCGCCCGCCACCTTCCGGCTGAGCCAAGCCGAGATCGAACGGGCAATATCGGAGCTCACGGCGCAAGAACTCGACGACATCCGCTTCGCCCAAGCGCAGATTCGCCGCTTCGCCGAGGCCCAGTTGGCCAGTATGCAAGACGTCGAAGTGGAAACACGGCCCGGCGTAGTGCTCGGGCATAAGCACATCCCGGTCAATTCCGTTGGCTGCTACGTACCCGGCGGCGCCTACCCCATGGTCGCTTCTGCGCACATGAGCGTGCTGACCGCCAAGGTAGCCGGTGTCAAACGCGTCATCGCTGCCGCCCCGCCCTATCAAGGCAAGCCGCATCCGGCCATCGTGGCGGCGATGCATCTGGCCGGAGCCGATGAAATCCTGGTGCTTGGTGGCGTACAGGCGGTTGGCGCCATGGCCATCGGTACCGAGTCCATCGAACCGGTCGACATGCTGGTCGGCCCAGGCAATGCCTTCGTTGCCGAAGCCAAGCGACAGCTCTTCGGTCGGGTCGGCATCGACCTGTTCGCCGGCCCCACCGAAACCCTGGTCATCGCCGACGAAACCGTCGACGGCCTGCTCTGCGCTACCGACCTGCTGGGTCAGGCCGAGCACGGCCCCACCTCGCCCGCAGCCCTGCTCACCAACTCCGAGGCGTTGGCCAAGGCGACGCTCACCGCCATCGATGAGCTGCTGGCCAAGCTGCCCACCGCCGAGATCGCCCGCCAGGCATGGAACGACTACGGCGAGGTCATCGTTTGCGACAGCCACGAAGAAATGCTGCAGGTCGCCGACGAGATGGCCTACGAGCACGTCCAGGTGATGACCGAAGACCCCAACCTCTATCTCGACAGGCTGACGAACTACGGCGCCCTCTTCCTCGGCCCGCGCACCAACGTGGCCTACGGCGACAAGGTGATCGGCACCAACCATACCCTGCCGACCCGGAAAGCCGCGCGTTATACCGGCGGGCTGTGGGTCGGCAAGTTCCTCAAGACCTGCACCTATCAGAAGGTGCTCACCGACGAGGCTTCCGCCGAAATTGGGAGCTACTGCTCACGCCTGTGTGCGCTGGAAGGCTTTGCCGGACACGGCGAGCAGGCCAACGAACGCGTACGCCGCTACGGCAAGCGTGACGTACCCTATGCCTCCGCGGTACCGGTATGAAGCTGCCGCAAACCCCGAGCCTGCGCCTGGATGGGCGCAGCGCTCTCGTCACCGGCGCCAGCCAGGGCATCGGGCTGGCCTGCGCCTGCGCCCTGGCTCAAGCGGGCGCACGAGTGACTCTGGTGGCCCGCAACGCCGAGCGGCTGGAAGAAGTGGTCGCGGCTCTGCGCACCGCCGGGCACGAAGCGGAAGGCCTGGCACTGGACGTGCAAGACCAGGGCGCCACCCGTCGCGCCCTGGCGGTCCGGCGCTTCGACATACTGGTCAACAACGCCGGCACCAACCGCCCCAAACCGATCGACCAGGTCACGGAAGAGGACTACGCCGCGGTCATGGCGCTCAACGTCCGGGCTACCTACTTCCTGACCCAAACGGTGATCGAAGAGATGTCCGCCGGCGGCAGCGTGATCAATGTCTCCTCACAGATGGGACACGTGGGCGCCAAGAACCGCAGCCTCTACTGCGCCTCGAAAGCGGCAGTGGAAGGCATGACCCGCGCCATGGCGGTCGAACTGGGCCCTCGTGGCATTCGCGTCAACAGCCTTTGCCCGACCTTCATCGAAACCCCGATGACACAACCCTTCTTCCAGGAACCCGGCTTCCGGGAGGCAGTGCTCGCGCAAATACCGCTGGAAAGGCTCGGCCACATCGAAGACGTGATGGGCCCCGTGGTGTTTCTCGCCTCGCCCGCCGCCAACCTGATCACCGGCAGCGCCTTGATGGTCGACGGCGGCTGGACCGCGCATTGATCAACCGCTAGGTCTCTCCTTCCACGTAGGTCAGGTTGGTTTCCCAGCTTTTGCTACTGACTTCGATGGCGGCGCGAACGGCTTCGCCATCGCCTTGCTGAAACGCCTGGTAGATCGCCTTGTGATCCTTCAGTGCCACGTCGGGCAGGGTCTGCATGGAGGTTTCCAGCGCCGCCTCGATCAATTGCAGCAGCGTCTCGCCGACGCGAATGGTCATCGGGTTGTGGGTGGCGTGAAGAATGGCCCGGTGGAAGGCAACATCGTGTCGCGCCGTCTGCTCACCGTTGGCAATGGCCGCCTCCATGTCGTCGATGGCCTGGCGAATCCGCGCATGATCCTCCGCAGTGGCATTGCCCATCGCCTGCAAGGTGTAGGCCGGCTCGAACATACGGCGAAACTCGAGCAAGTCGCGGGTCATGCCGCGGGCCAGGATCATGCCGAAGGCCATGGGGTCGACGATCGGCTCACCGGGTTCGCGCCGAATCATCGTGCCCTGCCCACGCCGCACCTCCACGATGCCGATTGCCTGGAGCATCTTGATGGCCTCACGAACGCTGGACTTGCCGATGCCCAGGCTATGCGTCAACTCCGTCTCGGTGGGCAGGAAATCGCCAGGCTTGAGCTCGCCACGGATCAGAGCGCCCTTGATTCGCTCGAGCAGTTGCATGGCCACTGAGCTTCTCTCGATGGAGCCACCAAAAGAGTCGCATGGGGTGGCTCGGGCGGTGAGCTGGCGTTTCGTACTCATGTGGCCTCTCGTTTTACGGTTAACGAACTTACAAATTTTTATTAGACACAACAACCAGTTAACGCACCTCTACCTGCCCCTCAAGAATCGTCCATAGCCTCTCGATTGTGTCGCGCTCTTGCGTTTGTAGCAAATTTTTGCATAGCATATCACAACTGACATCAGACATCAGATGTCTTGCCAGCAGGCGTTCAAGGTTACGCTTGCGCAACACCACGGACACGAGCAATGACAAAAAGCAGAATCGTCGTACTGGCCACCGGCGGCACCATCGCCAGTCAACTCGACGCCTCGGGACGCAACCGCTCCGGCGCCCTCCAGGGCGAAACTCTGCTGGCCCAGGTCAGCCTGCCGACCGATTTCACCGCACAGGTCGAGGTGCGCTCGCTCCTGCAAAAGCCCAGCAACGCCATTACCTTCGAAGACCTATTGGGCCTACGTGAAGCGTGCCTGGATATCGCTGCACAAGACGACGTGCAAGGCATCGTCATCACTCACGGCACCGACACCCTCGAAGAGACAGCCTACTTTCTCGACATCACCCTACCCGACGGCAAGCCAGTGGTGCTGACCGGTTCGCAGCGGGCCCCACACGAGCCGGGCACCGACGCCTTCTGCAACATCGCCGATGCCTTGAAGGTAGCAGCCTCGTCACAAGCGGCCGGGCTCGGTCCGCTGGTGGTATTCAACCAATCGATCTTCGCCGCCAGACAGGTACGCAAGGTCAGCACCTTTCAGGTGCACGGCTTCGCCGCCCCCGACACCGGGCCATTGGGGTACGTGGACGGCGCCCAAGTGCGGCTGAGCGCCACCCCTCAGCGTCCTGCAGGCACGCCCTTACCGATAGAGAGCGCCATGCCCCGGGTCGACATCCTGCCCGCTTATCTCGGCGCTTCGCCAAGCCTGGTCGAAGCGGCGGTGGCAAGCGGTGCAGTCGGACTAGTGATCGAGGGGCTTGGGCGTGGCCACGTACCTCCCGACTGGATGCAAGCCATCGCCAATATCACCGCACGCGGCATACCGGTCATGGTGGTCAGCAGTTGCGCCAGCGGCCCCGTTCACGCCAGTTACGAGTTCATCGGCAGCCTCGCCAGCCTGGAGTCGGCGGGGGTCATGCCGGTTACCGACCTTAGCGCACGCAAGGCACGCCTGGCGTTATCGACACTACTTGCCTCCACCGGCGCTCAGCCACTGGCGGAGAGAGTGAAACTCCTGGCCGCCTGACGCCCCATAGCGGGCATGAGCCAGGAACCTGCCTCGGGCGAGTTTCGCAGGGAAACGAGGTCATGACGCATGGCGTACGAGCCGCAATCGGCTGCCCATGCGCAACCAACAACGTTGGACACGCGACAAGAACCCACAACGAGGTGAAAGATGAAAAACAAACTGAGCAAAGCAACGCTGGTCGCGGCCATTGCCGCCGCCTCCCTTGGCATGGGTCAGGCCCAGGCCGCCGAATACACCTTCCGCTTCGCACACGTACTGATCGAGGACACCCCGAACGGTCAGGCCGCGCTGCGCTTCAAGCAGGAAGTGGAAGAGAACTCGGACGGCAGAATTCGTATCGACGTGTTGCCGGCAGCCCAGGTGGGCGGCGACGTGGAGATCATCGAACAGATCCAGATGGGGCTGATCGACATCGGCATCCCGCCGACGGCCACCCTGGGTAACTTCGAGCCGCGCCTGCAGATCCTCGATCTACCGTTCCTGATCTCGGACTACGACACCATGGTCAAGGTGCTGGACGGCGACGTGGGCCGTGAGATCCTCGACACCCTGGAAGCCCACAACATGTACGGTGTGAACTTCTGGGGAGCCGGCTTCCGTCACATGAGCAACAACGAGCGACCCATCGAGGGCCCGGACGACCTGGAGCGCATTCGCATGCGCACCATGCAGGCGCCGATCATCATCTCCACCTATCAGAACTTCGGCGCCAACGCCACGGCCATGGCCTTCACCGAGGTTTACAACGGCCTGCAGCAGGGTGTCGTTTCCGGTCAGGAGAACCCACTGGCCAACATCTACACCATGCGCTTCCATGAAGTGCAGGACTACCTCACCCTGACCAACCACGCCTACCACGGCTATGCCGCCGTGATGAACAGCGACTCCTGGAACTCCCTACCCGAGGACCTTCAGGAGGTCATGCGCGAAGCCTTCGACAACGGCCGCGACATGGCCCGCGAACTGACCCTGCAGGATGAAGAGCGCATTCTCGAGGCCATCCAGGACGAGATCGCCATCAACGAGCTCACCCCAGAGGCCCGCGAGGCGTTCATCGAAGCCAGCATGCCGGTTCACCGCGAATACGAAAGCGTGGTCACCACCGAGCTGCTGCACAAGGTATACGACGAGGTCGGCATCTCCTACTGAAGCCACGCACCCGCAGGTTTGCCGCTGCCCGCGCCATGAGCGCCGGGCAGCGGTACCGTGCCTTCCCTGACTCCAACCGAGTGGCCTCAACCATGTTCGACGCACTCAACAAGGTTCTGGACTTTCTGGAGAGCGTGGCGATGGTCGTGTTCATGTCGATCGCCACCGTGCTCACCACGCTTCAAGTCGTCTATCGGTATGGCTTCAACAGCTCGATCTTCTGGGTCGAGGAAGTCGTCATCTACTCCATCATCTGCATGAGCTTCGTCGGCGCCAGCATGGGCGTACGTCATGGGGTGCACATCTCCGTCGACGTCCTCAACGCTTTCGTGCCGCCTGCCGTCAATCGCTGGCTGCACATCATCGCCGCCCTGCTCGGCATCGCCTTCGCCGGCTACCTGACCTATTACGGCTTCCAGCTCTACTTCAATACCCTGGGGCGTGGCCAGCTCACCGCAGCCCTGCGCCTGCCAATGGCCTGGTTCTACCTGCCTATAGGCATCTCGGGAATTCTGCTGATCCTGCGCTATCTGTGGGTGATTCACGAAGCCTGGACCAAGCCACCGGTCAGCCTCGCCGAAGAGCTCGCCGCCGAAAAAGACAAGCTCGTCTGACGACTGGAGTTCCTCATGATTACGGCTCTGCTTCCCATCTTCTTCGCGGTGCTGCTGCTGGGGCTGCCCATTTTCGCTTCACTGGCCTTCGCCGTGTTCCTCGCTATCGACTTCTTCGGCAACACCAATCCGGTGATCGTGCCAATGCGCATGTTCACGGGAATGAACAATTTCTCGCTGATGGCCATCCCCTTCTTCATTCTGGCCGCAGAGCTGATGCGTATCGGCGGCCTGTCGAGTCGACTGATCGACCTGGCCAAGGCCCTGGTCGACTGATCGACCTGGCCAAGGCCCTGGTCGGCTGGGTACCGGGCGGCCTGGCTGCCGCCACGGTGCTTTCGTGCCTGCTGTTCGGCGCCATTTCCGGCTCCAGCCCCGCCACCGTGGTAGCCATCGGCTCGATCATGTTCCCCGCGCTGGTGGCGGCCGGCTACGACAAGCGCTTCGCCATCGGCCTGATCGCCACCGCCGGTACGCTCGGCCCCATCGTGCCGCCCAGCATCGCGTTGATCATCTACGGCTCGGTAACCGGCACCTCGGTCGGGCGCCTGTTCGCAGCAGGCCTGCTGCCGGCCATCCTGATCGCCTCGTTGCTGATCGCCTACTGCATGGTCTATTCCTCGTTCAAGGGCTACGCCCGTGCGCCCTTCCCCACCCTGCGCGAGATCGCTGCCGCGGTGAAGTCCGCCGCCTGGGGGCTGGGGCTCCCGGTCATCCTGCTCGGTGGTATCTACAGCGGCATCTTCACGCCTACCGAATCCGCCGCCGTCGCCTGCATGTATGGTCTCTTCGTCGGCATGGTGGTATATCGCACCATCAGCTGGCGCGAGCTACTCGGCACCCTGCGCAACTCCGGGCTGACCTCGGCCACGCTGCTGCTGATCACCGCGGGCGCCTCGGCCTTCTCCTGGCTATTGGCCATCACCGGCACCCCGACCCAGTTGGCCAGCCAGGTACTCTCACTCACCGACCATCCGGTACAGGTGATGGCACTGTTCAATGTGGTCATGATCGTTGCCGGTTTCTTCCTCGACAGCGCCTCGGCCATCATCGTGCTCTCGCCGCTGCTGCAGCCCATTGCGGCCCAGGTCGGCGTCGACCCGGTGCACTTCGGCATCATCACCCTGGTCAACTTCTCGGTGGGCATGATCACCCCACCCGTGGGCCTCAACCTGTTCGTGGCCATGGCCATCTCGCGGATGTCGCTGCTCGAGGTGTTCCGTGCCTGCATCCCGCTGATCGTGATGATGTTCATCGCCCTGATCGTGCTCACCTACGTACCCTGGTTCAGCACCTGGGTGCCCTCGTTGATCTACTGACGCTCACCAGAAAGAGGAAACCCGAACATGAGTCAAACTCCTTCCCTGGGCGAGCGTCTCGATGGCGAGCTGTTCTGGGCCGACCTACAGGCCCAAGCCGAAATCGGCGCGCTGCACCCGCGGGGGCTGCGCCGCCTGGCGCTCGACGAAAACGACAACCGCGCTCGTTTGTGGTTGATCGACCAGGGCCAGGCGCTGGGCTGTCACGCCTTTCACGACGCCATGGGCAACGTCTTCCTGCGCCGCGAGGGGCAGCAGCCGGAGCTGGCGGCGCTGCTCATCGGCAGCCATATGGACAGCCAACCCAGCGCCGGCAGCTACGATGGCACGCTAGGTGTGGTGGCAGGACTGGCGGTGCTACGCACGCTGCAAGAACAAGGCATCGAGCATGCACGCCCCATCGAAGTGGTGGCCTGGACCAACGAAGAAGGCGCACGTTTTGCGCCCGGAGCCTCCGGCTCCTCCTGGTTCGCCGGCCAGCGCGACGCCGCCACCATCCTAGAAGCCCGTGACGATCAAGGCACCCGCTTTGCCGATGCCCTGGCGGCATGCCTCGCAGAACTCGAGCGGCATGGGGCATCCGCCTTCCGTCCCGCGCCCTTCGTGCCTCATGCCTTCCTCGAACTGCATATCGAGCAGGGCCCGGTGCTGGAGAGTTTGGGCGTGCCGGTGTGCGCCGTCAGCGGCATCCAAGGGGTGAACTGGTACGAGATCGAGGTGCACGGCCAGGCCAATCACGCCGGCACCACGCCGGAAGCCGCACGCCGCGACGCCCTCATGGGCGCCCATGCACTGATCGGCGCACTGCGCGATGCCGTCGCCGGGCAGGACGAACAAGTACGCTTCACCATCGGCAAATTCAGTGTCTCGCCCGGCTCCACCAATACCATTCCACAACGAGCCGATTTCACCATCGACCTGCGCCACCCCAGCCAGGCCGTACTCGAAAGGCTGGATACCGCGTTTCATCGGCTGGCCCAACGCCAGTGGTCCGGCTGCGATGTCAGCCTTAGGGTCACGTCGCGAGTCGCACCGGTGAGCTTCGATCCAGCCCTGGTCGAACTCGCCGACAGCGCCGCGAAGTCGTACAGCCCAAACGCCCCGCAGCTGGTCTCCGGAGCTTTCCACGATGCCATTCACCTGGCACGGGTTTGCCCCACCGTCATGCTGTTTACGCCCTGCCGCGCCGGCATCAGCCACCACCCGGATGAACACATCGAGCGCAGCGACGCCGAAACGGCCGTACGCGCCCTCGCCGACTCCGTCGAAAGACTGCTCAACCCATGACACAAGGACAACGAAAATGACGACCATCGCCCAAGCCGTCGCCGAGCGCGGCCTCACACTGCCGGCCATCCCACAGCCCCGCGGCTATTTCGTGCCCTGGTCGCGGCTCGGCAACCAACTGTTCCTAGCCGGCCAGATCTGCGAGCGCGGCGGCGAAGTGCTATACCCCGGCAAGGTCGGCGCAGAGTTCGATCTCGAAACCGGCAAGCTTGCCGCCCAGGCCTGTGCGCTGAACTTGCTCGCTTCGCTCAGCGATGCCGTGGATGGCAATATCGAGCGTGTGGTGCGCTGCGTGCGGATGAACGGCTTCGTCAACGTGGCACCAGGCTTCCACGACGTGCCGCTGGTCATCAACGGCGCCTCGGAGCTGTTCGTCGACCTGTTCGGCGAAGCCAGCCGCCACGCCCGCACCGCCATTGGCGTGGCAACCCTGCCCGGCAACGCCGCGGTGGAAGTCGAAGCGATCTTCGAGATTCGCGATTGAACAGGGCCTCTTGTCCAGGAGAGACTGCATGACCACGAATTCACCGCTGCTTCAGCCCCTGCGCCAACAGGCCGCTGCCCTGCGTAACGGCACGCTGAGCGCCAGCGAGCTGGCCGAAGCCGCCTGCGCGGCCTACGCCAGCCGAGGCAAGCACGACAACGCCTACCTCACCTGGCAAGGCGAGGCCGCCCTGGCCTTCGCCCGCGCCACCGACGCCCTGATCGCCCAAGGCGGCGACAGCGGCCCGCTGATGGGCATCCCGGTGTCGATCAAGGACATCTACGCCGTGCCCGGCCTGCCCACCTATGCCGGCTCCTCGCGTCGCCTGCCGGAAAGTTGGGAGCGGCCGGGGCCTATCGTCAAGGCACTGCTGGCGCAACTGCCCAGCCTGATGGGAAAGACCCACACCGTGGAGTTCGCCTTCGGCGGACTGGGCACCAACGCCCACTGGGGCGCACCGCGCAACCCCTGGGACAGCCAAGCACACCGCACCCCAGGCGGCTCCAGCTCCGGCGCTGGGGTTTCGCTGATCAGCGGCACCGCCGGCCTGGCGCTGGGTACCGACACCGCCGGCTCGGTGCGTATCCCTGCCAGCATGACCGGCGTTGTCGGCCTCAAGACCACCGCAGGCCGCTGGCCGGCGCAGCAGATCGTGCCGCTCTCCACCACGCTGGACACCCCCGGGCTGCTGGCCCGCCGGGTCGACGACCTGGCCTATGCCTTCGATGCCCTGGATGCGAACCTGAGCCCGCGGCCTTCACGGGTAAGCGCCACCCCAGAGCTGGCCGACCTCACCTTCGGCGTGCCGGAAACCTTCTTCTGGGACGACTGCAGCCCCGGCATTGCCGAAGCCGTGCAACAGGCCATTCGCCAGCTCGAAGCCGCCGGTGCGCGGGTGGTCACCCTGGAACTGCCCAACACCGACGAAGCCTACGAGCTGTTCCAGAAAGGCGGCCTGGCCGCCGCCGAGCTGGCCGCCTTCCTCAAGGCCGAACTGCCCGAAATGGAAGACGCGCTCGACCCCAACGTAGCAGCCCGCGTACGCGCCGCCGACGACATGCCTGCCTGGGAGTACGTGCGGCGCCGCAGCCTGCTCGACAAGCTCTGCGCTGCCGCCGCCGAGCGCATGGGCCAGGTGGATGCCGTACTCACCCCCACCGTGGCCATCACACCGCCCACGCTGGAAAGCCTAGCGCCGGAAGGCGCCTACCCCAAGGCCAACATGAAGGCGTTGCGCAACACCGTGATGGCCAACTTCATGGGGCTGTGCGGGCTGACCCTGCCGGTCGGTCGCGATGCCGCCGGCATGCCGGTCGGGCTGCAAGTACTGGCCGGCCCCTGGCAAGAGGCCCGCCTGCTGGCCATCGGCCAGGCCATCGAGGCCAAGCTGGGCACCGGGCTCGACATCCTGGGCGAACCGCCGGCACCCTGAAGCCCCGCTCCATCCCGGCCGGCACGCCTCGCGTGCCGGCCGGTGGCACAGCATGCGCCCTTCACTTAGCGCATTTTTTCCCTAACGGGAAAAAACTCAGCTCCTCGCCTCCCAACCAGTGAGAATTTTCCCAATCGGGATAATTTCCTCGCGCATGCAAAATGTGCAGCAAGTTGCTCAAATCTTACGTCCTGGCTCAAAATTGAGCATTTAAATACTCAAAAATAAAAATAAAGGCTACAATTGAGCATCATGTTGCTCATATGGCTCAACCATGCAGCTGACGATCCAGATCTACCATGACCAGCGTTGGCACGATGCAGCGCTACTGGAGATACCCCACCCCGAGCGGGGCGTTGATGGCGCTGCGGCGTTGACCTACCTGCAGGAGCATGCTCTTACCTGGCTGTTCCACGACGACGAGCATGCCTGCAGCCTTACGCTGCCGGTGGAACTCATGATGAAGCACCACGCAGAGCGTTGGTTCGGCTTTCTCGAGGACATCATGCCCGCCGGCGCCGGTCGTCGCTACTGGGTGACCCACCTGGGACTGCAAAGCGCCGCTACCGGTGAGCAAGACAGCGCCCTGCTTCGCCATGGCACCATCGCCCCGGTGGGCAACCTGAGGATCAAGGAAGCCGTTCCCCAACGTATCGCCGGCTCGCGCCTGGAAGAGCGCCGCTTCACCCTGCAAGACGTGGTGGAACGCCACGCCGACTTTCTGGAATATGCCCAGCAGATGGGCGCGGCCAGCGGCGGCGCCACCGGTGCAGGTGGCGAGGCGCCCAAGCTGCTCTTGCGCCGCACCGCTGACGACAATGTCTGGATCGACACCTGGCAGGACGACCCGCACAACCGCGACCGCGCCTACCTGGTGAAATTTCCTCGCGGCCAGCGCAGCCAGGACGACTGCGACATTGTGCGCGCCGAATATCACTACTACAGGGAACTGGCGGCTCTGGGCATCGACACCATCGATACCGACGCCATGGAATTGATCGAGGGCGAACGCTACCCCTCGCTGTGGCTACCACGCTTCGATATCGCCATGCGCGAAGAGGGCCAGATTCGTTATGGGCTGGAGTCCATCTATGCCATCTTCGGTGCCGCACCTGGCTCTTACCTCAACCACTTTCAGGTGATTCGCGGCCTGGTCGAGCGGCTCGAACGGCAATACCGCGTCACGCATGGAAAAGGGGGCTTCGATACTGCCGCCTTCGTCAGCGAATGGGTCAAGCGCGACCTGCTCAACGTGGCCTTCGGCAATTCCGACAATCACGGACGCAATGCCGCCCTGCTCAAGCGCCCGGAAGGCATCTGGCACAGCCCCGTTTACGACTTTGCTCCCATGAAAGCCGACCCCGAAGGAGTGACCCGCACTACGCGCTGGGGCTCGCCTTTTGAAGAAGGAGGCGAATTCGACTGGCCCGCCATCGCCAATGCGCTCGACGACCTGGTGCCCGCCTCTCAGCTCATGCAAGAACTTCGAGAGTTGGCCGCCAGACTCTGTGGGTTGCAACAACGGCTCGCGGGGCGCGGCGTGCCCGAGCGCATTCTCACCCTACCGGCCGTAGGCCTGGGCACGCTGGAACGGCGCCTGGAGCGCTGGGGGCTTTTATCAAGGGAAGGTCGATGAACGGGAGCACGCCATGAAGAGGCGCCAACTGAGCCCTGACGAGCGCGAAGCGAAGCTGGTGGCGGTCGTGCGCCAGCTGCTTGCCGAAGAGATCAACGAGGGCGATGCCCTGCGTATCCTGCGGCGGGACGTGCTGGGCCTCTCCCAGGAAGCCTACGCCAAGCTGGTGGGCATCAGCCGGCGCACCCTCTCCGACCTGGAACGCAACCGCGCCAACATCACGCTGGACACCATGAACCGCGTATATCGGCCGCTGGGCCTGAAGGTGGGCCTGCTCCCGCGCCAGCCCGGCATGCTCGAACATGCCCTAACGTAGCGCCAAGCGGCATCAACCGTGTCCCCTAGACTTTAACTAATCATTGATCATAAACTGATTAAAATTAGTTAAAGCCCATCCAGGGGGCTCTCGATGTCCTACCAACGCCTTCAATCCGAGGCATCCCGTGTAGCCGTAAACGCCATTCAGCTCTTCGAGGCACTGGAGCAGCATCGTGCTCAAGCGCGCAAGGTAAAGGGCTCGATGCACTGGAAACACATCAATGGACGAGAGTATCTTTACCGCGCGTACACAGGCGGCAAGAACCACTCTCTCGGCCCGCGCTCCCCCGAAACAGAAGCCATTCAGCAAGCGTTCGAGGCGCAAAAAACGAATTACCATGCCCGAGAACAGTCGCTCAAGGAGCAGCTTCAGCTGCATGCGGCCTATGTACGGGCCAACCGGTTGAACCGCTTCCCCCTGGCCGGCGCCAGGGCGATAAGGGCGCTTCAACGCAAGGAAATCCCTTTCAGGGTAATCGGCACCAACGCCCTGTATGCCTATGAAGCCCGCGCCGGGGTGCTGATCGAGCCCGAGCACCTGGCAACCGCCGATATCGATGTGCTCATGGATGCCCGGCAAGGCTTGAGAATCATCACCGCCCTCGCCGGGGAAACGCTGCTATCGGTGATACGGGCCAGCGACCGATCTTTCCAGCCGCTCACCCAAGCGCCCTACGAGTTTCGTGCTGCCAACGCCAAAGGCTACATGATCGACTTCATCACTCAAGCCGCTGATCCGATGAAGATGAGCGACTTCGAGCGCTATCTGGAAGCGGAAGTCTTGAAACCGGTAGGGATCGACTCGCTAAAGTGGGCCATCGCTTCACCACGCTTCGAGGCCGTCGTCTTCGACGAGAAAGGCATGCCGTTAAGGCTCTCGACCGTGGACCCGCGAGCTTTCGTGCTTCACAAGTGGTATGTCAGTCAGCAGCCCGACCGAGAGCCCCTCAAGCGCCATCGCGATGAGGCCCAGGCACGCCTCGTCGCCACGCTACTACGCGACGAGCTACGCGAGTTCTCGGCAACGCAGGCAGTAGAACGCGCCTTTCCGCATCTCCTCAGGCAGCAGGCCAGCAGTCGACTCGATGAATACGACCTGTAATGACCATGCTGAGCTGACAATGTGGCCAGCCACCCCGCCGGCCCGGCATGCTCGAGCGCGCCCTGACATAGCGCAAGCGCCATGTGCCCTGTTCCCACACAGCCTCAGAGTCACCGGCGTGGTATGCTCAATTCATCATGTTTCCAGCGCAGGAGCGTCGCCGTGTCCGCCCCGTCTCGTCGCAAGCTGCCCATCGGCATCCAGACCTTTTCCGACATCATCGAAGGCGGCTACTACTACGTCGACAAGACCCCACACATCCACCGCCTGATCGAGCAGGGCAAGTACTTCTTCCTCTCGCGCCCGCGCCGCTTCGGCAAGAGCCTGCTGGTGGATACCTTACGCTGCCTGTTCGAAGGCCGGGAGCCACTATTCCAAGGGCTCTACATTCACGACAAGTGGGACTGGCAGAAGCATCACCCGGTCATCCACCTGAGTTTCGCCGACGGCAACCTGCAGGATCGCGCAGCGCTGGACCGGCGGATACGCGACCAGCTGCACATCAACCGCGAACGCCTGGGGCTCACCCTCTCTCGCGATACAGATATCCCGGGAGAGTTTTCCGAGCTGATTCGCCAGGCTAACCAGCATCACGGCCAACGCGTCGTTGTGCTGATCGACGAGTACGACAAGCCGATCCTCGATAACATCACCGAGCCGGAGCGCGCCCGCGAACTACGCGACGGTCTGCGCAACCTCTACAGCGTGCTCAAGGACGCCGACCGTCACCTGCAATTCTGCCTGCTCACCGGGGTCTCCAAGTTCAGCAAGGTCAGCCTATTTTCGGGGCTCAACAACCTCAACGACATCACACTGGACACCGCTCACGCTACCATCTGCGGCTATACCGATGAGGACATCGATACGGTCTTCGCGCCAGAGCTGCCCGGCCTGGACCGCCAGCAGATTCGCCACTGGTACAACGGCTATCGCTGGGGTGGAGAAGCCGTGCCCTCCGTTTACAACCCGTTCGACGTGCTGCTGCTGTTGCAGAAGCGTGAGTTCCGCCCCTACTGGTTCGAGACCGCGACACCCTCCTTTTTGATCGAAGTTCTCAAGGAGCGTGGCGTCTTCACGCCCCGTCTCGACCGAGTGCAGGCCAAGGCACAGCTACTGGGCCGCTTCGATGTCGACGACATGACCACCGAAGGGCTGTTGTTCCAGACCGGCTATCTCACCATCAAGAAATGGGAAGAGCCGATACTGGGCTACCATCTCTACACGCTGGGCTTCCCCAATCAAGAGGTCGAGGCCAGCCTCAACGAGCTGCTGCTGCCAGCGCTTGGCATTTCGGACTCAACCATGCAGGAGACCCAACTGGGGTTGCTGGACGTGCTCAAAGCTCACGATCTGGCAGCACTGGAAACCCACCTCAAGGCCCTCTACGCCGGCCTGCCCCACGACTGGTACCGCAACAATCCAATCGCCAAGTACGAAGGACACTATGCAAGCGTCTTTTACAGCCACTTCGCCGCGCTGGGTGTGAGCGTGACGGTGGAGGACGCCAGCCACACCGGCAAGGTGGACATGACCGTCGATTTCGACGGCCACCTCTACCTGTTCGAATTCAAGGTGGTCGAGCAATTGCCTCAAGGGAAGGCGCTGCAGCAGCTCCAGCAGAAGGGCTACGCCGACAAATACCGCGGCCAGGGCAAGCCCATCCACCTGATCGGCGTCGAATTCTCCCGCGAGCGGCGCCAGATCGTCGCCTTCGATGTCGCGGCGGCTTGAGAAAGAGGAAAAAGTGAGAGACATGCAATACGACGAACTACCAGCTATCCACCAAGAGTTGGAAGAGGCCGTCAACCATTTCGTGCAAGCCTCGGTATGGTACATCCTGCGGCACCAGAACGCCGAGCGCTTCCTCCAGGCAGTGCCCGAGATCGCCAGCATCACGAAAGTGACCGACTGGTTCGATGCCGCCATGCCATTCTGGGATATCGGGCGCTCGATCTGGAACGTCACCCCGCAGCCTGCCCACGGCTTCCGCCCACAGCCTATCGCCGAGCCACAGCGCAACGCCCCCTGCCCCTGCGGCTCGGGCAAGAAGTACAAGCGCTGCTGCCAGCAGCTGGCGTCGGCTCACACCATGAGCCTGACCGAGGAGATGCCGGTCATTCACATGGCGGTATCTATGTTCACCCAACAGCAGTGCCAGGCCGCCGCGCGATCGGCTCCGCCGAAAGTGCGTTTGGCGGTGGCGCAAAGGGAGCTCGACGACAACCATCCCGGCAAGGCCCGCAACCAGCTACTGGCCCTGCTGCGCAAGGGCGGGCTGGAATCCGACCTACAGCAGCATGCCGTTGGCCTGTTGAGTGAAACCTACGAGCAACTTGGCCACCATATCGCGGGTCAGAAGGCTTTCCACCAACTCCTGCCCTCGCTCGAGCCGCCTGCTGCCTCAGAGGCGCTATGCTGGCTCAGCGCCGAGGCGGTGAAAGATGGCAACCCAGATCAAGCCATGCTCCATGTCCTGCAGGCGGAAGCGCTCGATCCGGGAAGCCTCGGTGTCGCGCTGCACAAGATTCTCTCTCTGCGTGCCCTGGGGGCAGACGCCGAGGCCCAACGCGCCGCTCAGGAGTGGCTACCCCTCGCCCGGGAGCTCGGCAACGATGAGGCTATCGCATTCTTCGAAGCGCAGGCGCGTCTGGCTACCATGGAACCGCCTGACTACGATGATCCTCTCCTGACCGAGCCAGCAGCCGACGAACCGGCGCCCGGCGACGATAAGGACACACGATTGCTCTTCGGCGCGCCGGACGAAAAACTGCAAGCGGTCACGCAGCAGCTCATTCGCGCCATCAACCAGCCGCTCTACCCTGTGCGTTTCGAGCCCGGCCCACCGGAGCCCGACATCGGCGCCGACAGCCAAGTGCTGATACTGCCGCCACAGGTGGAAAAGGCAGAAGGTGTGCTCTACAGCACCCCGGAAGGCATCGACCCGCTCGACATCGCGCTGATCCGCCAGCATCCCGCGCTGCTGCAGAGCGCCGCCTTCATCGAACAGCTCGGCGACTACGCCGGCAGCCCGATGAACCGTGTACAGCAGGCCTTCAATGATGCGCTGGGCCAGCAAAGAGAGCGTTTGATCGAGCACATTCTCGCAGCACTGTCTCAAGGGGCAACGTTGAGCTGGGGCTGGATCGAGCATCGCCCGTTACTGCGGATGATGGTTAACCAGGCCTTGGTCAAGCTCGAAGGAGCCGAACCGGATACAGACGCCGCCATTGCACTGCTCACCCGCGTGCTGGCGCTATGCCCGCAGGACAATTTCGGCGTCAGGGCACTTCTGATCAACGAGCTGCTGCGTCAACACCGAGCCGCCGAGGCCCTGGCCATTGCCGAGCGCTACCATGCTGGTGACCACCTTGCCGATACCCACTACGGCCGCGTCCTCGCCCTGGTACAACTCAACCGCTTGTATGAGGCCGAAAAAGCGCTGCAGGTCGCCCACCGGGCACTGCCCAAGGTGCTCACCTACCTGATTTCCAGCAAGCGCAAGCCGCCCAAGCTGGACCCCACCGGCATGACCATAGGCGGCGCCGACCAAGCCTGGTACTACCGTGAAGCCATGCGCGAGGTATTTGCCGCCACGCCCGGCATGCTGGCCTGGATGGAGAAGATCCGCAAGCGCTTCAGATGAAGCGCACGTGGCCGAGGCAATGCCCAAATCAAGGAGCAGCTTCAATTGCATGCCGCCCATGTTCGAGCCAGCTGAACCGTTTCCCCATGGCCGGTGCCAGGGCTGATTCTCGAACTCAAAAGGGTCTATGGCCACGGGCATATGCTGGCAGCATGAGATACCACCGAAAGCACCATTGCGCTATTGGCCATCCGCCTGATCGGTGTCGAGTTCTCCCGAGAGCGACGGCAGATCGTCGCCTTCGATATCGAGCCGGCTTGACGAAGCCCCACTACCGCTTGCGCACCACGTCGACCTGGTACTGCTCCCTGGTCCACTTGCCCTGGGGCTTGTCGATGTACTGAAAGTACTCGTTGGTGAAGTTGCCCTGGTTGCAGGTGTAGCGGTAGGAAGCCGTGCGTACCTCGTCACGGGGCAGCACCTCGTTGTAAACCGTGGGGCCGGTGAGGTGAAAGATGCCCTTGTCCTCGTCGCTCTCGATGTTGGCGTAGATGGCGTCGATCACCTTTTGCAGGTGCGGGTTGTTGGGCTTGCTGGCAATGAAGTAGTTGCTGATGTCGCCACGCTTGGTGGTGACGAACAGCTCATCCATCTCCGGCTTGACGATCCGCGCCAGCGGCCACACCGCGTGGGCGTCGATATCCAGATACACCCCGCCGTGCTTCTGCAGTACCAGTACTCGCCAGAAATCGGCCTGGGCCGCCCCTACCTGCAACCGCGAGAAGGCCTCATGGATCTCGCCCGGATAGTTCTCCTCGATGAACCTGGCCCGCGCCTCGGTGATCATGAAGCGATACTCGAAGCTCGGCGCCATCAGGCGGTTGAACAGGTAGTTCAGGTAGACCGGCAGCGTGGCCTGATCGGTGAAGTTGGTCTGCCAGATGATGCGCGGCACCTTGGCCGGCTTGCTCGACTGCCACCACGGCGCGGCGCGCTCGGGAATGGTGAACCGCTTGTTGGGGAAGAGGTAGTGGAAGGGATAGGCCGCCAGCTTCGTCACGTTGGCCAACAGCTTCACGACTCTGGCGAAGGCCAGTACACCGATGTTTTTCAAGCTCATCCCCTTTCGAGAAAACCCCAGCTACGACACGCCCCAGGCCGTACGGTTCCGGGAAAGCGGCTTACTCTACCATGCCCTCGCCAAGGGAGAGAACCAACCGGCGGCCGGCGACACACAAGGCCAATCAACATTAAAGTCACCTCGCCCGGCTGCCGATACCTTGGAGAGCGGCAACCGTTTGCCTGCTTTCACTGCACCATGGCCGAGATCGATGACGACAAAAAAACAAGACTCCCCTGTTTTGCCAAACCCTGCTTGCCTCCGCTACCGCTTTGGCCACCGCGCCCCTGGCCGCCACGGCCCAGGCCGGCAGCCTCACCGAGTTCACCCTCACGGATGGCCACCCCAACGTCGGTACCATGTCGATCGACTGGGAGAGAATGAGCACCGCCAACTTGCGCGACGTCCCGCTCGCCACGGGCCCCAACACCTTTCGCTACGTGGGTCAGCAATTCATCGTCAACACCGCCGGCGATTACCTGCTTGGCCAAACGGCCGCCCCGGTCGATACCGTCTTGCTGATCTTCGAAGGCGCTTTCGATGCCAACCAGCCGGGTAACGGCTGGATAACGGGCAACGACGACTGGATACACCAGCTCGACGGCTCCGACCTTTCCAGCGACCTGACAGCAGCCGGCATCACGCTGGTCTCCTGCTCTTCGGATTCTCAGCAACGCCCCCAGCGCTGCCCGCCCTGAAACTGACGCTAGAGGGCAATACGCGATACACCGTGGTGATCAGTACCTACAACCCCGACATGGAGATCGGCTTTCCGCAATCCTTCTTCGTGCATGGGCCCGATTTCGTCATGCTGGTAGGTCGCGACGGAATCTTCGAAGCCCCGGTAGAGGGCCAGCGCAGCCAGCCCGGCGGCGCCTACCTGGATCGGGTCGTCAACGAACTCGGCCTGCAAGACCCCAACAGCCCGCTCGTCCTGGCACTGCAGAGCCTTGCCACCCTGGACGAATCGCAGCGCGCTCGGTTCGTCGAGAGCATGAGCTCCAACGTTGCCCGCGACGGCATGCGCGACGCCACTCTGAATGCCGGCCGCAGCATGTTGAATACCGTGGGCAAACGCTTCAGCAGCACCGGCCTGGGCGGCCAGATGAGCCGCGGCCTGGTGGCGCCCTTCACCTTCGCCGGGCATACCGCCGGCCGTCAGCTGGAAGGCGGTACCGTACTGGGCATGATGCCCGGCAACGACCCACGAAGCAGCATCTTGCAGTACGGCGACCATGACTCGCTGGAAGGCTTGCTTGGCCTGGCCTCCCAGCTTTCGCACCAGGGGAGTTCCCGGGTTGGCCACAGCAGCAATTGGGCCGAAGGCTTCGTCAGCCGTGGTAGCGGTGACCACTACGATTACCGCACCCACGGCGCCCTGTTCGGCATGGACCGGCGCTTCGACGAACACTGGCTGGGCGGGCTGTTCATCGGCGTCGGCCAGGGTCGGGTACAGGGCGACGACGCCGCAAATGCCCGCACCGAGATCGACAGCGTTACCACCGGCGTGTACACCGCGCGTAGGCAGGGCAACGTCATCCTCGACGCCACCCTGCTTGCCGGCTTCAGCGACAACGAACATCGTCGCGAAGTGGCCGGCCTGACAACCGAGGTAGTGGAAGGCAGCAACCGCGGCGAAGAAGTGACCCTGGGGCTGGGCGCCAGCTACGTGATCGAGCGCGGAGACGGGCTGGAATTGGTGCCCCACGCCAGGCTGATGCACAGCTGGCTGCACCAGAGCGCTTACGAGGAAAGCGGCGATTCGGCGCTCACCATGACCTACGGTTCACAGCGCCAGCAAGTGTGGCGCACCAGCCTGGGCCTGGATGCCGGACAGCTACTGCGCCAAACCGAGCAGACCTCCATCCTATGGACCGGCGGCCTGGCCTGGGGCATGCGCGCACATTCCGGCGGCAGCACCCACGCCACGCTCAGCGCCGATACCACCGGCGACAGCTTCGTCATTTCGCCCGACAACCGCACGGTGCACTCTGCCGATATCAACAGCGGCCTGCGCTGGGAACGGGAACTGAACGGCAACAGCAGTTTAGCGTTCAGCGGTAGCTACGAAGGTTCGTTCTCGAACCGCGAAACCGAGCATGGGGCTCGCCTTACGGTAGGCTACCACTGGTAACAGAATGCCGTGCGTGACCGACCCGTGACGATGCCTCATATCGTCACCGGCCGGTTTCTCATGCGTGGTTAACCCGCCAACCATACTCCCGGCGTATTGAGAACACACCTTTAGCATGCTTTACTCTTCTGCGCAGCATGGGGGGGCCAAGCTGCGTAAAAGCCGCAGCGGTTTCGATATCCAGGACGAAATCAATGAACCGCAGACGCGTGGGCCGGTACCTGCTGGAAGCATGGTACGACTACCAGCCCGAGCCTTTCGATCCGGGCGCCATCCGCTCGGCCGTTATCTTCATGCCCAAATCCATCGGCGACGGCATGGGCATCTATCCGGTAATACGTGCCCTGCAGGCACGCGGCGTCGAGTGGCTGGGTATCGTTGCCTCACACCGTAGCGCCCCGGTTTACGAGGCGCTCAAGCCGGAAGGCGTCGAGGTATTCGAGGTTTCGCACGACCGCGACTACCGCGCCGTACGCGGCATCGCCAGGGAAATTCGCCGCTCAAGAGGCCAGATAGACCTGTGCGTAGAAGCCACCACGCTGATCTCCTCGCCTTCCATCTACTTCGTCGGCACACTGCGGGCACGCATGAACCTGCAGCTCAGCGGCTCGCGCATGAAGCTGTATGCCCCACTGTGCAACCAGCACGCAGCACATTATCAGGAAGCCTCACCGCCACAGAATTGGGCATGGCTGATGCGCGATGCCGGCATTGCCGAGGTACCCGGCCGCTTCGAGCTCCCCGTACCCGCCGCCGTGGAAAATGAAGTGAAGCCCTGGCTCGATGACTTGCTCGATAACTCGGGCCCCTACCTGGTGTTCAACCTGGATGGCAGCGTGCGCGAAAGGCAAATATCGCTGGCCAAGGCGAGGGAAATGATTCCGGAAATACACCGCGCCCAGGGGCTGGCCATCGTGATCCCTTTCGACCCCGCCGGGCGCGCAAAGGCCGAGGCACTGGCCGAGGAATTTCCCTACGTGCACGCCTACCCCGGCGAGCCCAGCATTCTGCGCACGGCCGTGATGATCAAGCACGCCCGGCTACTGATTTCACCCAATACGGCCGCCATTCATATTGCCAGCGCCTACGACATCCCTACCCTGGGGCTCTACCACAGGTTGGAACCGGTATGGCGACCGCGCGCAAGCGCCAACGTGGTAACGCTGATAAAAGGGCCGCTGGCCGAACTTCCGCTTTCGCAGTGCATGAACGCGCTGGATAAGCTGAACCAAACCCTTCGGAACTCTCCACCCAAGCAAGCATGAATGCCTGTCGATCAATGGCTGCCCGCCATTGGCCGACGGCCATGGTCATGCGAGGTGTCATGACAAGTCAGGCGGAAGTCGCCGCTGCCTGGCCTCCATGCGGGGGTTGCAGCGCTGCGGAGAAGGCACAGAATTCCGTTTCCAGACGCGCCCAATCCAACCGATTCACGTCCAGCGGCTCACTGGGCTCGGCCAGAAAATTCACCGAAAGCGGATGCCGGCTGTGCCAGTCATCACGATCCGCCGGGTCGAAGGGGAACAGCACGAAGGAAGGCACACCCAAGCCATCGGCCATGTGCACCGTGGCGGTAATACCGGAAACCAGCGCATCGGCTCGGGCAATCAGTTCGATGTTGTCGTAGATGGTCTGCGTTTCGGGCAAACAGAAAACCCGTTCGTCCGCCATCTGCCGGCACAGCCCCTCGACTTCCTGCTGCTTGCCCGGCGCCGAAAGCACGCACACGTCGTGCTCGGAGAGCTGGTTCAGCAACAGCTCGATCAAGCGCTTTGCGGTTTCCAGGTTCAAGCTGCGCGCACTGCCCTTGCTGTAGGCATTCAAGCAAACGAATGGGCGACGCCCCTGAAGAAAGGCCGACACACTCTTCTCGCTTTGCTCCTCGCGCGGCACGATATAGCGGGTATCCGCACCCTGCACCCCGCAGCGCTCGAGCAGGGAAAGGTACTTCTCGGCAAAATGCTTGCCCCGAGTGGCCGCCCCCAGCTTGAGATCCACCAGGCCTACGCTGTCGTCCAGCCCGGCAATGTGCGTCGCCTGCAGCTGGCTGAGCAGATACACCGCCCGATGATTGGCCAGATGGCTGAAGAACACCACCAGATCGACCGGGCCGATCCGCCTGGCCAAGCGACGGATCTCACCATAGCCGGGGCGCTTCTTCGTCTCGTGTACGGCATCGACACCGAACTGGTCGCGAAACATCGGCCCCATTTCGGAAGTTGCAATCACCTCTACCGAGATACCGTGGCGCTGGAGCTCACGCGGCACGAAGGAGAACACCACCGAATCGCCCCATTTCGCATCCCAACGAACGAACAGCACCCGGCGCAGCCCTTCCAGCCGCTCCACCTCCGGTTTTTCCCGGTCGAAAAAACGGGACACGATGGCACGACGCGTATCGTCCCGCCAGGCGCGAATTCTGTGGGTCAAGGCTCCGGGCATGCCAGGGCTCCCTTTCTCGAATGTTCGATGGCCAGTACCAGCAGCAGCACCTGCATGTAGCTGTAGAAGGTCACCATGAGCTCATGGTTGATGGCCACTTCCGTCAAGCAGTAAAGCGCGAAACCACTGGTGAATACCAGCGCCGTCAAGGCGTAGCCATTGCTGCGGTCTCGCCGATAGAGCCGCAAGTGGTACACCCCCGGCGCCACCAGAAACCCCGCCAGCGCGATGAGGCCGAGCAACCCGCCGGTGGCCGCCATCTCGAAATACTGGCTGTGAGCATGGCCCCGGCTTACCGTGCCCACCCAGCGAGTCAGCTCGCCCTGCTCGATCATCTCGACGATTTGCGCCTCACGCTCCACGTAGGTCAGACCGATCAACGGGCGCTCGGCAAAGGCATGGGAAGCCGCTTTCCACAGCTGCAGCCGCCCACCGCTGGATACTGCCGCTCCCACATCGCCCTGTACCAGATTGACCACCTCATCAATGGTGTAGTGAACTCGCCGCTCTATTGCCGGCACCGTGGCATAGGCCAGCAGCGAGAGCAGCACCATGCTAACCAGGGCCGCAACCGGCACCTTCCAGCCCAGCCGGTCGGCGTTCAGCAGCATCAACAGCACCATCAGCACTGGAATGGCCAGAATCCCCCCGCGCGCCAGGGTCATCACACAGGCCACCAACACCGCAATGCCCGCCGCTATCAGCCACGCCTTGCGCACGGAGCCACGCACCAGCGCCAATGCCAAAAAGCCCATGGCACAGCTGAGATAGCCGAAATTGATACTGAACAGGAAACCGTCGATACGCCTCTCCCCCAGCCACAGCAGCTGATACATGCCCAGCAGGAAGGCCCCCAAGCTGCCCACGATCACACCCCACTCCAGCCAGGTACGAAAGCGCGGCAGCGCCACCGGCTCCACCAGGTGTCGCAGCATCAGGTAGATCGGCACCATGGCCAGCATATGGAACCCAGGCGAGAGGTAGCGCGAGCTGTAACCGCTGAGCACGAACACCGGCAGATGAGAGAGCAGATAGAGGCTCAATAGCCCCACCACCGCCCAATCGAAACGCGTCACGTGCAGAGTGGCCCGATGGGTGATGAGGTAGCCGATGGCGTAAAGCATCAGCAAGGCGGCGAAGATCTGGCTGCGTATGGGGGTGGCGATCAGTACCGCCACAATCAGGAACAGCGCGGCAAGATTGAGCCTAACGGCCATGGGGGGAGAGAAAAAACGATTCATGATCACCCTGAAGCATGAGCAGGAGCAAAGGCACAAAAACGGCGGCCCCTCAAACGCCGCGGGCGCCCAACCGGGCGCCCGCGCGAGTATATCATGAAAGAATTTCCTTGCGTTCCTCTCTACATGCCCTGTACGAGAAAGGCGAGAAGTATTGTATCTGGACCAGCTACGTCAAGCAGCATGCCAAACCCCACGGTTCTGCAGAAGATAACTGACTGTTTGTGGTGAAACCCTATAGTGCTCGGCCATATCTTCGATGAATTCTTCATTGACGTGGCGCTCCCCCAATGCCTCTTCTAAAGAGCTGAAGGGGCAAAGAAACTCTTGCGCGAAAGCACGCTGAAAGCGCTGACGGGCCGTCTTGCTATCCGTAACAGGGAGTAGTTTATCTTCTAACGGGGCATAGAGTTCGTCTGCCAGCACTCTTGCCAAGGCAAACCGTTTTCCAGTAACCCTTTTTCTATTGAGTACAATTTTCAACCCCTGCTCGGTGCGCATCGCGACAGGTTGTTCGACACCTTCTATCGAGGAGTCTTCAAGAACTTGCTTAGGCAAAGCGAAAAGCTCAAGCAGTTGGCTGTCTGAAATTGGGCCGCTTCCCAACCCCCACTGCCGTCTCGCCATGTCAGCAGCCATGGCAGCGCGTCGCCAAATAGGCTGGTTGCGAGGAATGTTCGATATACAATCTCGTATTTTACGCTCATCGGGTGGACGCTCTCCATGCGCACCACTTGCCGCCATGGCTTCGAGGGTTTCAAGCACAGCTAACGTATTACTTCGCCCTACCGCAGCCACTTCGTTGACGGCCTCTTTCCCCAAGCTATCGAAACGCTCTATCAATGAACTCAATAGGATCTCTGGGCCTGCATCGACATCATAACCGAGCAACGCCTCAAGCCTACGCCAAATAAAAGCGACAGGGTCACGTCTCTCAGCGTTAACCTCTTGCCAAAGCGCCACGACATCTTGCCGATATTTGGAAGACCTGAGTCGCTTGCTCAAACGCTCCATAAAGCAATCAATAGAGCGCTCGAACTCACCCGCCGTTATTGTTTCTTCAAAACGCGACAAATACCTGACAGGCATTCCACTATCGTTTGACCTCTCGGTAGGCACGCAACGACACTGGATATAATCACCGTCACTAGAAAAGCTTAAGTTTGGCCATGCCATACCCCCACCAATCGCAGGCAAAGAGTGGCTCATTCTCCAGTCATGATTGGAGTGAAGCTGCTCCGGCTCCCAACGCAACCGCCACCAGTTATGGGCCAACCATTCGCCAAGCAGTTCCATTGGCGCTACGACTCGGGTACGGACTGCTTCGGTCGACAAGTCTTCCAGCTCGGTTGCCAGTTGATCATTGATTGCCAAGGCCCACAGGGCCTTTCCAGCCTGCCTGTCCGAGGCGTCGTTATGGCACCACTCCAGTCGGAAATCCATGCGGTCAGACATAATGACCTCGTTCACGCCAGGCACCCAAAATTACATGCCGCATAGGATCACCTTCCGGCATGGGGTAGCCATGATAGACACCTTGCTCGGAATTTTCCAATTGAGCCTCCATCGGCACACCACCCTGAGAGACAGACCAGATATTTTGAGGATAGCCGTTCTTTACCTGCTGGCTAACGAGACCGCTCCTCGCACCCGCCTGCAATAATGCCAGTGCAACCGAGCGCTCAAAAATACCTGCTGTATCGCAGAGTGTCTTGTCGCACCTAGGCGCGACAGGTGGCGTCAAGCCAAAATCACCGGGGTTCGCCTTATGCTCAGGATTGCCTCCATAGCTTACCCTTTCAGCCAACTCTTCACACTCTCTCAGGGTTAACTCTCCCAGCACTCGCTTGGGGTTGAATACACCATGTCGCCTACGCCTCACGAACGCCCCCCTTGCCTACCTTGCCCCGTGCCCCGTAAAAATTGTCTTCAACGTCTTGAAGGTGATCAGCACATCGATCCACAGTGAGAAGTGCTTGATGTAGTAAAAGTCGTACTGCAGCTTCTCGATCATGCCATCCACTTCGGCGGCGTAGCCCTGCTCCACCTGGGCCCAGCCGGAAATGCCGGGGCGTACCACGTGGCGGTAGCTGAAGAACGGCACGTCTTTCTCATACCACGCTGAAAGACTCATGGATTCCGGGCGCGGGCCGATGAAGCTCATCTCCCCCTTCAGCACGTTGAAGATCTGCGGCAGCTCATCGATGCGGTACTTGCGCAGTACCCGGCCGATGGGCGTAATGCGGGGGTCGTCTTCCCCCTCGGTGAAGCCGCGCCCCTTGCGGTCGCAGTACATGGTACGGAACTTGTAAACCTTGAACGGCCGGCCGCGGTAGCCCATGCGGGTTTGAACGAACAGCGCCGGGCCGGGGCTGTCGCGCCGGATCAGCCAGGCGGTTATCAGCATGGGAATGGCCAGCAGCGGCAGCAGTATCAACGCCCCCGCGATATCGGTCAGTCGCTTGAAGCCCTGGTAAAACGCAGAAGGCAGCAGTGCGCCGTACTCATTCTCGGAAAGGTGGGTAATCTCCACCCGCCCGGTAATCGATTCGCGAATCTGGGTAACGTGATACACCGGAATATGCGCCAGCGTGCACTTGGCCAGGAAGCGCTGCCACTCGGACCCCAGCTCGCTGCTGTGCAGGTCGGCAACGATGCCGTCGTAACGTATGCCCTGCATGTCCGGCGCCTCCAGATGGCGCAGATCGAACTGCTTCGTGCCTCGCAGCCGGGTGGCCCGCCCCACCGGCACCACGGCGAACTTCATGCGCCGATAGCGCCGGCCAAGAAAGTTGCCGGCAAAGAACCACGCCAGGCAGGCAAGGTAGCCCGTGAAAAGCACCTGGCGCGTGTACTCTTCCCTAAGGAAAAACAACACTGCCACCGCCAACAAAAATACGATGCTGACCGTAGGCAGCGTATAGGCCACCATCTGCGCGCCGGGAAAGCGGTTGAGCCGGCGCAGGGTGAACATGATCACCACGAATGCCACGGCAATGGCGATCAAGGTATTGCTGCGGAAATCGGGCAGAAAGTGCCAGAAGCCCCAGCCCCAACGGTCCAACCCCGGGATCAACAGCACCAGCGGCAGGCCCACCAGCAGTTGGAACGGCACACCGAGCAGCAGTTGCTCGTACCAACGGGAATGACGGCGCTCGTAATTCTCGGCCACTAACGTACTCCTGGTCACCGTGACCCCTCGACTTTCTCGTTCCCTGCCTCATCCTGCGGCAGGACCTGCCAGTAGCGCTCGATCACCAGCGCCTCATCGAAGCGCTGCTCTGCCAATGCCCGTGATGACTGCCCCATGCGAGCGAGCCCGGCCTCATCGAGCTCGGCAATGCGCTGCATGGCCTGGCACAGTGCCGGGACGTTCTGCGGCGGCACACACCAGCCATTTTCCCCAGGCAGTACCACTTCCTCACAGCCAGGCATGGCCGTGGTGACGATCACCTTGCCTGCCGCAGCGGCCTCGATCAGGCTGCGGGGCACGCCTTCAGGGTAGTAAGAGGGCAACACCACGCAATCTACCGTATCGAGCAAGGCCGGCATATCGTCAATGTGGCCGAGAAACGTCATACCGGCCTCGCCTGCCCAGGCCTCGATGCTCGCTTTCGGTATCCCACGCTCGGTGGGCTCCAGCGTTCCAGCCAACAGAAACTCCACTTTTCCAGGCATGTGGGCCTGCAGCTCACGGCTGGCCTGCAAATACTCCGGCACACCCTTGGCCTTGAGCAAACGTGCCGCCATCAGGAAGCGTACCGGCCGACCGGGCTCACGCGGCCTGGGAACGAAGCGTGCGAGATCCACCCCCGAACCGGGGATCACCTCGCTGCGTGCCTCACTCACCCACCCCGCCTGCAGAAAGGCCTCGCGGTCCTGCCGGTTCTGGAAGAACACATGCCTGGCACGGCGATAGAAAAAGCCCGCCAGCCCACGGTACAGCCACCCCTTCGCCCCGCCCAGCTGCGACGCCACGCCCACGCCGGAAACGTTGGGCACACAGGGCAGGCGCAACAGCCAGCAGGCAATCAGCGCGTAGAGGTTGGTCTTGGGGTTGAAGCTATACACCACCGCGGGACGCACACGGCGCAGCGTGGCGATAAGAGAAAGCAATGCCCGCGCTTCCTTAAACGGCTGGGTGCTCACGGCATCCAGATAGAACGGCGACATGGCCACATCGAGCCTGGCCAACGGGCTCGGGTCGTCCTGGGTGGGAACCAGGCAACTGACCGTATGCCGTCGGGAGAAAGCCTCGAGCGTAGAGGCACGAAAATTGGAGAGATACCAAACCGAATTGGCAATGAAAGCTACTTTCATCAAATGCCGCCCGTCCTTAGTTCACCCGCTATAGCGGCATTTGTTCACAAAACTTTAGGTTCGTTCCGCAGTCTGTCACTTCGGAGCCACCAACCGGCTGCGACGGAACTCACGCCAATGCAGCACCGCTTGACACAGACCGGCCACAGCCAACGCCACCAATATCACATACCCGGGGAAGCGATAGCGAACCAACGAGCCTACCACCGGTACGGTATAGGCATACACCATGACCCAGGCCAAGGCTGGCACCAACATTACCCAAAAGGCCGGTCGCCGCCACCAGCACCAGCCGGCATAAAGCAGGAACGGCAACACAAGATAGAGCACGACCATCTCCGCGCCACCCAACACGCGGTAAGCATTGCGCACCGGCTCGGCCTCAGGGTGCGGCAGCCATTGATGGGGGAACGGCGAGAACAACCCGATTTGCACGGCACGGGGGGTGTAGGCCAGCAAATCCGTCACATCACGAAAGTGGATATGCGTATCGATTGCTGTACGTCCGTGACTGTAGCCTCGAATAAAGTGCTCACGAGCTCCTGCCAGGCGGCGCAAGGAGTCGTCGATTCGTGTTGGTAAGCAATTGACTGAGCGCCAGCCGTCTCCTACATCCATTTCCGGCGCACCGGGTGACTCAGTTACTTCAGGCGCCACCTGAAGCTCACGGGTAAAAAAGTCACCGGAGTGAAACGACGCCATAGCGAACAGCAGCAGTAAAGCAACCACAGGGCTGGCCAAAGTACTGGCCAGATACCGGCGAGTTTGGCGTAAACCGTATCCAGCCAACAGACACAAAAGCAATACGAAAAGCCCACCAAGCCCCTGGAAAATCTCAGCGGAAAACTCCCGAACCAACCACGCTACGATGAAACCGACGGCAATCAACCCAGATCCACAAGCCGCCAGCCCAAGCGCTTTTTGCAAAGGCACCTGCTGCATGCGAAACAGTAACCACCAACCATAGATAGCCAGCATCAGCCCAAACATCACGTAAAGATCGCGATGGGGCTGGGCATAGATAATGGCGGCAGAAGGCAGCAGCACTGCGGGCAGTACAGACAGCAGCGCAATCCTATTATTCTCAGTAACGGCGAAAACCAGCTTGGCAAGCAGTGCCACGCTCACGCCGTAAAGCAGTGCCTGAATGGGCGCCAATACCCAAGGCTCAGGCAAGGTGAGCGCATACCAGGCCGACATCAAGCCGGAGATGCCCCAACCGTTTGGTCGCAGTTCCCAGGCGGACCATCCATACAAAGCAATGGCTTCGGCCTGTTCAGCCGCCACTCGATGAAAGCCCACCACATCCTGGCCGGGAATCAATCCACTCCCATCACTCCAATGTGGCAGAATCAACCCAAGCAGAACTAGCTGAATAAACCAGGTAGCAGCCAGCGAACAGGTACCCGCCACCACACCAAGCCGCAACGGAGACACTGCCAGCCAATCTGCGGAGGTATACATATCCTTGTACTCACTCTCTATTCCTTGACGACGCTGAGCAGCACTCGCTCCCAACGTTCGATAACAGCTTCAGGGCTACACTCCTGTTCGATATAGGCCTTAGCCCGACACCCCATTTCCTGCCGCTCTTCCACAGTTAGCGACATGGCCTTTCGCATGGCCTCAGCCAGTGCTCCAGGATCCGTGCCTTCCGCCAAAATGCCTCGTCCATCCCGTAGCATGTCGGGAACCGCACCGACGGGCGTAGCAACACAGGGCAGTCCGGCAGCCATTGCCTCCATCAGTGCATTGGGCATGCCCTCCCAGCAAGAAGGCAATACAAAGGCATCTGCCTGAGATAGCACAAGGTGAGTATCATCCAATTGGCCATGTAAAGCGACACAGTATTCAAGGCCGAGGCAATTAATATGTTCTTCTAGCTCCGAATGCAGCCTTCCGCCTCCAACAACATCCAAGTGTAGCGACTGATCGAGTGAGAGAATTTTTATCGCCTCCAGCAATGCTGGCAGGTTTTTTTGCTGTTCAAGTCGGCCGACATAACACCAGCGGAATTCCGTAGCCTTCAGGAATGTGTTTTTAGTGCCGGGGTCACTGCTTTGCTGTAGAAAAATATTTGGAATAACTCGTACAGAACGGGCTCCAAAGATAGGTCTCAGTGCTTGATCCGCTCCTGCAACATTCGATAGGGTTGCGCTATCCAAGGGTTCTGTCAGACGAATCAGAAAATCCCGTGACTTACGCGAGTAGCTAGTGTTCCGATGAGACGTGACTGCCCTCACCCTACCAAAAAAAGCCGCAACCCTACCCAAAAGGGTAGCATGAAACAAAAAATTAACCAACACATCGGGGCGGTTATTACAAAGATAGCTGACAAGACGAAAAAAAATACCAAAAGATGAATATTCATCTAACACATGACGTTTAACATCTTTTGAGAGGAAGCTTGAGTAGGCATCTCCTCTTCTCAAAGTCAGCAACGTTACGTCATGCCCTTTGGCAACAAGTCCATTGCAAAGATAGACTATTTGTCGCTCTGCTCCACCCTGAAACATATCACCGATAAAGAATACAATTTTCATGTGGTTTATGTAGGGCATGGAAGGCCCATTATCTCCATATAACGTTCGACTGCAGCATCGACAGAAAAATCCTGTGCACGACGCGTCACGTCAGGATGATCTTCAGCCTCAAGGGACTGATGCATGGCCAAGGCTAGAGCTTCCGAATCATCAACCGGCACTAGCCTTCCCCACTTCCCCCCTTCCAGAATTTCCCTCGACCCTCCAGGACAGTCAGTGCTAATCACAGGGGTGCCACATGCCATTGCCTGTATTAAGGTATTAGGCAATCCCTCCCAACGAGATGAAAGTACAAAGAGATCACTATGCCTCATGAAGCTGAACGGATTTTTTTCAAAACCAGGAAGAGAAACACGTGCACCAACTCCCAGCCTGTCAGACAATGCTAGTAAATCTTTAAGGCAATGACCTTCACCAAGAATAACCAGCCTAGCGTTATCAATATTTAGCTTTGCGAAAGCTTCTATAAGAACATCAAACCCTTTAGCATACGCTAGCCGCCCTGCAGCCAAAATTATTGGAGCCCTTTTCACGCAGCCATTAGTTAAATTAGCCTCATTGCTCCACCAAGAATGTTCTGGCAGTAGATAAGATTGTGTTTTTAACTCATCATCGACTACAGGGTTATAAGCAATATTTATATCTTCTATAAGGACTTTTCTGTATTTAACAAGGCTATCCTTTACTGCTTGGCTAACTGCTATGATTTTATCAGCACGACGATAGAAAAAACGAGAGGCAAGATTCACTATATACATTGATACAGACGAAGAGTTTCCGGCATGCACAACATTAGCATCACGCAAAACCAGCGTAGAAGAGGAAAGCGACACCATATGTGCAAGAGACATAGTCACGTTAGCATGCACTAATGTAGAAAGCACAACCAGTGGTCTGGTAATGATTAAATAACGAATCAATTTAGGTAGACCCAATACAACACGGCCTACCTGCAAACTCACAACATTGACTTGGGGAGATACATTATTCAAGTAAGGGCCTTCTAATTGACATACAACCAAATCAACATCAAAACCTTTTGAGGCTAGAACATTGGCTACGGTGACCATAACACGCTCAGCCCCACCGCCACGTAGAGATGGGAGAAAAAACATGACCTTACTCATTATTCCCACCAACGTCATGAACTGCTTTCTTAGCCCTCGCAGTCCATGTGTAATTATTTAAAAAGTCATTGTAAGCTTTCTCTGCTAGGCTTCGAGAAAGATGACTATCGTTTCTAAGCTTATCTAAAGCCTCTCGCCATTGGAGTATGTCTGTTGCGGAGCACAACAGCGCATTGCTTTCGTGAATTAAAATTTCACGCAACACTGGCAAATCAGAAGCAATGATAGGTTTTTTTTCTGCCATATACTCAAAGGCCTTTAGGGGAGATGTCCATTTCCCAATATTTACACCTCTGCCAGACGTCTTCACTTCCTGCTGATTAGGAAGAAGCACCACATCAAATGCCTTTATATAACTCTTTGTTTTATGATGTTCCACGTGGCCATAAAAAAACAAGTTTGGAATATTTGAAAATTTTTTTGTATAGTATTTCACCTGAGAAGCTTCCCCCCCCACCACATGGAAGTTAGCATAACTACAAATAATAGCCAGCTTGGAAATTATCTCAAGTCCTTTTCCCTTATGCAGACTTCCTACATAGCCAACATTCACATTATCAACATTTCCTTGCAAAGGTAATGGAGAACATTGTTCATCATACGCATAAGCAGCATCAGGTAGAACTTGAATTTTCTTTCTTAAGCTAGGACTATCCTCCTCATAATATTTTTTTAGTGCATGAGTAATAACTACCAATTTAATAAGCTTGTTTTTATTTATAAGGGAGTTAAAAATACGTTTAGAGATAAAACCAGAGCTAGAAACAGGAAAATGTGACTCAAATATCACCTTACATCCCAAAAAAGCAGCAACCCAAGCAGCAACAAGATTTCTAGAATAAACAATTTCGGGATTTGTAAACCTTACCTTTACTGCCGAAAAAAGGCTATAAAGATAACCTTTCCCTTTGATAGGCAACCATAATACACGGCTTATCTTGAACAAATTTGGCTTTATACCGTAATACAAAAACGGATCAGAATATATTTTATCCTTCCTAGGAATTATCAACTCAACATCGTTACCATTTGAAGCGAGCGCTTGACACATCCGCATCACATGAACGCTATTTGCTGCATGCGAAGGAACAAAAGAATTTGATATATATACTATCTTCAAAGCTCAGCCTTTTATTTAATTCTCAAAACGAAGGATTTATCGTCAATCATATCTATTTGATAGGCTTCTTCAATGTCAGTAAGGTTTTTTAGAAACTCAATGTTATCTGAAACCAACTGCTTGCTGATGATTGGGAACTTTGAATTGGCAACAGCATGTTTGGCCATGATTTTTTTGAGTTTTTTATTGAAAAAAAAGCTCATTAAATAGTGATTAATTTTCCCGCTCACGACGTAGCTTATTAGTTTTGACTTAAAACCTGCCTCTTGCTTAAATTTTTTTATATCGTAATACTCCTCATTTATATTCATTTCTTGTATTGAGGAAACTATTTTATCTACACAATCTCTCTCGCTAAGCCAATTTTTTATATATTTTTTGACTTCTTGCTTAGGCATTAAAGCAAAAGACTTAAAATCACTAGATTTCAAGTAACTTAAAACATCGTCAGCATTGCTGAAGTTATTAGAAAAGCGATTACAAAAATCACCATATTCGAAAGAAAGATTTTGCGGCCTTAAGCCAATTACAGGTTTCCCTGCTGCATAGGCTTCTATCGCTGTAGTGCAGCCGTCGTGAATGACACAATTATTTAAAATAAGCTGCTTTACTAACTCTGTTTCATTGTCAACTATTACATTTGAATAGCCTTCCGCTATTTTTTTATAAATTTCAATGCTTTCAGCCGGATGCGGCCTTATAGTTACAAAGAACTTTTTCTCATCACCAAATAGTTTTATCAGCCTCAAAAATTCTTTGAATATTATTTCATCTTTTTCCACGTAGTTTAAATAGGTTTGCTTTTGCTCTTCACTACTAATAACTCCAATTTTTATCAAGTTGTCTAACTCGCCACTACCTCTAATATTATTACATGAAGGAAATCTAGTGTTTATTAAAATATTATACGGTTCATTTGGCTGAGCTTGCTTCTGATTTTTGATGTACTTTAATAAATCAAACCGTGGATTTCCAACAATTTTTATTTTTCCTTTATCCACATATTCTTCTACTAATCTCTTCTGCTCACTGCCCCATAGGTAAACCACATCTACTTCTTGAAATACTTTTTCTGACACCCGTGTTGTTTTGTATATCTCTTCCGAGCGGTAGATTAAACCTTCTTCATCCAACACCCCGACACAGACACCACTCCTTTTTAGATTCAATATTTTTTCATAGCTCCATGGAGCATGATCTTTATGTAGCAAAAAACCAGAAGAGACATTTTTAAAACAGTGCGAAGAGTGGCTGCCTATTACAACAACCATGCCTTTTGAAGCAGCCCTCATTCCCAAAAAGAGCTTAGCCATGAACTCTCTTTTATAGATCTCTACCGGGAGATACAAATATCGACTCAGCATATTTCTTTATCTTTTAATCCTTCTTTCTTTAAAATTTTAACCAGCTTCTCAGTACTTGTTTCGTCGTCATCCCATTGCATAAATTCTTTTAGCATACTCAACCTATTTTCCCTAATGGGTGCTAATTCATCAACTGTACTTTCTATATTTTCTAACAGCTTTGAAAGCTTTTCTTTAGTAACTAGGTTTATTGTCCCAGGAGGAACAAAGGAAAAAGTGCTTAACATATCTTCCTTTTTATCTAGGCCATGCCAATCAGGTACTAATATTACAGATTCAGTTAATAGCGCCTCAACTAATGACAAGCTATTAAATCCTATTATTATTTTAGATCTAGGTAAAAGGTCAGTTAGTTCAACCGAACTAGTTACTATTACATTCTTTGACTCCCCCACCTCTTCTTTAATTAATTTTTCATCAATTTTATTCTTGGCTTTAATGTATAGAACATACTTCTCAGATTTGATTTCTAGTGCTTTTATAGTTCTTTCCATTACGTCATAAAAAAAAATTTCACTATCCCCCCCATAGCCCTCTCTGAAACTTAGAAGTGTAACGATATTACCGCTTTGTATGTATTGGGCCGATCGCCATGCATCTAGACGGGGTGCTCCAGTGACGACAATGTTATTTTTGTTGCCTAGGCCTGAATCAATAAATATGTCTTGCAACCTGCTTCCAAAACAACAGATATAGTCAGCTAAATGTTCAAATTTGTAATATTTTCTCCTATACTCCTCCGAAACTTTTTTATTTATTGGGAACTCTTTAGAAAGAACAACCACTTTTACTGACTGGTCTTGCGCAGCTTTTTTCAGTGCGTAATCTTGCCAATAATCAATATTCGCTGTTAGCACTGAATTTACCGCCACCCTCTTTTTGATTTTTTCAAGGAATTTGCTCATTAAATTTATTGCGGAACGCCATTCTTCCTTATGTAGTTCTAATGAATCTATATACTGCGTTTGATGCTGGTATTCGCTAGGCACTATATCATCAAGAGCAAGCTTAAGCATATACGTGTCTACCCAGATCCAAGCAAACGTCTTGTCTTGACTAAATTGCTTATAGTCCTTTTTGAACAGACTCCTCCCAACACATAAAACAACTGGCTTTTCTTTATCTATTCCTTTTAAAACCATTTTGGACAAGAAGCTGATATAGCATCTCACGCCCAGCACTTTCCTTATAAAAATAAGTAGCAATCTTTTTCTCGACATATTCCATTTCAACACCTTAAAACTCACTCCGCCGGATCAAGTTCTTTAAAGCTAACAGGCATGCCAGCACTACAGTTTCTATTAACTCTTCTTCCAACTATATCTTTTAGATATTTAGGAGAAAGACCATAGCCAGGCCTTATGCTTCCTACAGCAGAAGAGCATATTAGCTCTCCTTTTTTTAAATCTTTTAAAAAATAGAGAGAGCGCCGAAATTTTATATTTCCTTGTTCGCTGGATTTTCTTCCATAGTCTATTTTCCCCAAAGCCTGCCAAGCAGTTTTAGCATCACGGCATAGGGCAGCAAGTTCTGCAGGCTCCAACGAAAAGCTGTCGTCGGGACCGCCGCCATTACGGTCTAGCGTAAAATGCTTCTCGACAAGACTGGCTCCTAGAGCAATGCTAGTGATAGCAGTGGTGTTATCGATGGTATGGTCGGACAGTCCCGTCACCAACCCAAAGCGTTCAAGCATATCGGGAATAGTGAGTAGATTGTAATCCTCTGGCGGTGCTGGGTAGCCGCTAACGCAGTGCAGAACCGCCAGTTGCTTGCAACCGGCACCACGAGCGGCGTCGATTGCTTCCTGGATCTCTTCGGCGTCGGCCATGCCGGTGGAGATGATCATCGGCTTGCCGGTTTTGGCCACGTACTCGATCAAGGGGAGATCGACTGCTTCGAACGAGGCGATCTTGTAGGCAGGCGCCCCCAAATCTTCAAGAAAATCCACGGCCGTGGGATCAAAGGGCGAGCTAAAGATGGTGATGCCTAGCTTACGGGCATGCTCAAAAAGGGGCTTATGCCACTCCCACGGCATGTGCGCCTCTTCGTAGAGTTCGTAGAGCGTGCGCCCATCCCATAGGCCACCTTTGATCTTAAAGTCCTCGCTATCGCAATCCAAGGTGATGGTATCAGGGCGGTAGGTCTGCAGCTTGACGGCATCCGAACCGGCTTTAGCGGCTTCTTCAATGATGCGCATCGCTGTTTCTATCTTGCCGTTATGATTCGCTGAAAGCTCAGCAATAATGTACGGTGGATGGCCGGGGCCAATCCGACGGCCGTCGATTTCGATCCAAGGCTGTGTCATTAGTGCTTGGCTCCTTGTGAGTCATACCATTCATCGGCCAATAGACCGAAGCCGATGACATTATGGTAGGCACTGCCGTCATGGAAATGGTCACGCAGGGTTGCTTCGCGACGAAACCCTAGGCGCTCGTGAAAATGAAGTGAACGCTGGTTATCGGCAAGGACTTCACCGCACAGCTTATTCAAGCCAAGGGTGGCAAAAGCATAATACAAGGTGCACCGTCCTAGCCCCTGACCGCTGCCGCGTGGTGCGTCTGGTGCAAGATAGAAGCCCCATTCGGCGCGCCTTGCCTGGGTGTCCACCACGTTGAGGTTGACAACGCCCAGCGGCTGTCCGTCCTGCTCATAGATTAGCAAATGACGCTCGGGGGTTTGCCTAGCACGTTCAAACCAGGTGAGATGTTCATCCAGCGTAATCATCCGCTGAGTGTACATGAAGCGACGTACGTCAGGATGGTTGCGCCAGGCCAGCACTCGCTCAAGGTCGTGCTCTTCCATAGACCGTAGCCTATGACGGCTAACGTGTTGCATCTCAGCTAACACGCGAGCTACACCTTGCCCATCCACCAACTCGGCTGCTTTTTTACTTATCGTGCTCAACACGCCGGGAGAAGCCAGTGCGCCCAGTTGCCTCTGCAAAGTTTCCTTCAGTTCAGCCACGTTTAGAAGTAACGCGGCTCGGTTCTCTACAAGCGCGCGGGCACTCTCTTCCTGGTTATCTGCCAATACCACTATCAAGGTGGGTAACCCCAGGCAGCAGCGCTCCCAAGAGGTGCTACCGGCGGCACCGATTGCGAGATCCGCCTCGGCCATGCGCTGGGCCATATCGCTGACGTTGAACACCACCTCGGTAGGCCAGGGCATCGCCCTGGCCTGGGCTGTCACCGTTTCCCGCCAGGGGGCGGTGGCGCCCATCACGACGCAGATCTGCAGGCTATCCGGTAAGTCGCAGGCTGCCAGTGCGTCCAGTACCTGGCCGGTCACGTTGTCCCTGTCCACGCCGCCGAGGTTGATCAGTAGGCGCTGCAAGCGAGGCTCCCGGGAACGTCGGTTGAGGCTGGCCTCACGCCACTCGCGGAATTCGGGGCGTAGCAAGGCGTAGCCTGGGCCTGCCAGCACCTGGCAGGCATCAGGCACCAGACCACGATAGTCCTCCGCCTTTCGGCCGAGGTTCTGGTCTAGCAGAAGATCGGCAACATGGCGTCGATCCGCCAGGTCATCGATCACTAGCAGTCGCGGCGCCAAGGCGGGAAGCCCATCAAGCACTGTCGTTTCCCAGCGATGATCCAGAGCGTAATGGTCCACCACCAGCCAGGTGGGACTCAGCTCGCTCAGGATCGGTAAACATGCAGCGGCGTCCTGCTCCCAACTTCCGCCTAACCAATGCGCATGAGCGGGTCTCGTCTCAAATTCAGACGCAGGCTCAACTTCGCTATCTTGTTTTTGCAAGTGGTGCACAACAAAGCCACGCGCTTCGATTACGTCACACAGATGCCCCGGATGTTCACGGCAGATGAAATGACACTCGGCACCTAGCTCATGGAGGACATCGGCGAGTGTCAGGCAGCGCATGACGTGGCCGCTTCCAATCTCCAACGAGGCGTCAACGCGGAAAGCTATTGCTTTCCCATGAAAGCAGGATGGCGAGGGTGCTGCAGTCATGCTTCACCACTCTGCTGCTGAGCCCGCCAAGCTTTGAACAGCCATTCGGCTCGAAGCCAATCCTCAGGAGTGTCGATATCCTGTACACGATGACGTGGCAGCACTAGCGGCACGGCACGCTCACTGAAGATGGGCGCCCCGGCACACCAAGCGTCGGCCCTGCCCCAATAGAACTGGCCGGCATCGTGCCAGGCCTCTTCGAGATCCTGGGAACGGGTATGGAAGTGTTGCGGCTGGAACATGGCCACTCGGCCCTGGGGGGTCAGGCGTAGCGCCCGCTGAATGGGAAAGGCGTAACTAGTGACAGAAAAGGCATAATCGACGTCATGACCGCTCTGCAGTGCCTCGTAACCCGCAAATAAATCCTCCGGCAACACGAAGGGAGCCGTGGCATAGAGGCAACAGACCGCCTCATGGGCCTCACCTTGTTCTCGCAGCCAGTCGATGGCATGCGCAATGACCGGAATCGTGCCTGTATGGTCATCGGATAGGTCGGCTGGCCGGAAAAACGGCACATCAGCGCCATACGCTTGAGCCACCGACGCGATTTCGTCATCATCGGTAGAAACGAGTACCCGCGCGAAGCAGCCAGTGGCCAATGCGGCCTCGATCGACCAGGCAATCATTGGCTTGCCGGCGAATTCACGAATATTCTTTCGCGGTATCCGCTTGCTGCCACCACGAGCGGGGATAATGGCAATGGCCTGCTCCTCAAATCCCTGGGTCATTTTCCCACCACCGCCTGTGTCAACGCCGTCACGACTTTATCCTGCTGCGCTTCGCTCATGGTGGGATAGAGCGGCAGACTGATGGCTTCGGCGTAGTAACGCTCCGCTTCCGGGTAGTCGCCTGTCCCCTGGCCCAGTTGACGGTAATAGGGCTGGGTGTGCACGGGGATATAGTGCAGATTGACGCCGATGCTCTGTTCGCGCAGGCGCTCGAAGATCTGGCGATGTGTAGAGGTGACCTGATCGAGCTTGAGGCGAATAACGTAGAGGTGGCGCGCTGAGTAGCTGTCCGGATTTTGCCAGGGCGTGGTGACCGGAAGCTCGGCCAGGGCGGCATCGTAGCGTTCGGCAAGGGCGTTGCGCCGAGCCACATAGTCGTCCAGGCGCTCAAGTTGGGAAAGCCCCAGGGCGGCCTGCAGCTCGGTCATACGGTAGTTATAGCCCAGCTCGACCTGCTGGTAGTACCAGGGGCCGTCGGCCTCGTGAGTCATAAGCGCCGGATCACGGGTCACGCCGTGGCTGCGCAGCAGATCCATGTGTCTGGCCAGTGTATCGTCGTTGGTCAGCGCCATGCCGCCTTCGGCAGTGGTGATGATCTTCACCGGATGGAAGCTGAATACCGTGATGTCGCTGAAGCGGCCGTTCCCGATGTACTCGCCTTGATATTTACCACCGATGGCGTGGGATGCGTCTTCGATAATGCGAAAGCCGTAGCGCTGGCTTAGCGCGTGGATAGCCTGCATATCGCAGGGCTGGCCGCTAAGGTGCACTGCCACCACGACCTTTGGCAGGCGCCCTACCCGCTCGGCTTGCTCCAGTTTTGCTACCAGCGCCTGGGGGCAGAGATTGTAGGTGCGTGGATCGATATCCACGAAATCCACCTTGGCACCACAGTAAAGTCCGCAGTTTGCTGAGGCGACGAAGGTAATAGGAGAGGTCCACAGCCAGTCGCCCTCGCCCAGGCCCAGCGCCAGGCAGGCAATGTGCAAAGCAGAGGTAGCGCTGTTCACCGCCAGCGCATGGCGGGCGCCAACCTTGTCGGCGACGGCTTGCTCGAAGCGCGGTACCACCGGGCCTTGGGTTAGGAAATCCGACTGCAGTACCTCAAGCACGGCGTCGAAATCGGCCTGTTGAATGTCCTGGCGACCGTAGGGAATCATTAGATGGCTCCGATCTTATCCCAATTGGCATCGATCCATGCCCGAAGCTCGCTGTCACTCATCCACTCGGCATTGTTGTCGCTAGCGTAGACGAAGCCTTCCGGCACTTTCTGGCCATCCTTGATGCGGTTGGCGTCCTTGTCCCAGCTGTTGATTGCCGGCAGGATCTTGAAATGTTCGGGGTACTCGTAAGTGTAATAGGCATCTTCGGCGCCGATCATCTGCTCATGCAGTTTCTCGCCGGGTCGAATACCGACCACTTCTTGCTTTGCCTCGGGGGCTACGACACGAGCTAGGTCAGTGACCTTCATGGAGGGGATCTTCTTTACGTAGATCTCACCGCCTTCCATATCCTCAAAAGCGTGCCACACCAGCTCTACGCCCTGCTCCAGGCTGATCATGAAGCGCGTCATGCGCTCATCCGTAATCGGCAGCACGCCCTTGTCGCAGATCGACATGAAGAACGGTATCACTGAGCCACGTGAGCCCATCACGTTGCCATAGCGCACCACCGCAAAGCGAGTGTCATGCCCACCGGCATAGGAGTTGCCCGCCACGAACAGCTTGTCGGAGGTCAGCTTGGTAGCACCATAGAGATTGATGGGGCTGCTAGCTTTGTCGGTCGAAAGTGCCACCACCTTTTTGACGCCTTTATCGATACAGGCATCGATCAGATTCATCGCGCCGATGACGTTGGTCTTGACACACTCGAAGGGATTGTACTCGGCGGTAGGCACGATTTTGGTAGCCGCTGCATGCACGACATAATCCACACCGTCCAAGGCACGATAGATCCGATCCCGGTCACGTACATCGCCTATGAAAAAGCGTACCCTTGAGTCCCCTTCGAATTTCTTGGCCATCTCCCATTGCTTCATCTCGTCACGCGAGAAGATGATCACCCGCTTGGGATTATAGCGCTCAAGCAGCATGGGGATGAAGGTATGGCCGAAAGAGCCAGTGCCGCCGGTGACAAGAATGGATGCGTCATTGAACATTCAGAAATTTCCTTTCAACAATCGTCAAGCATGTTCAGCCATGCGCTGAAATATGGTATTGCGCTCGGCCAGTTCGCTATAGCAACCATCATCCACAGACTGACCGTTAGCCAACAAATAAATACTGTCGCACTGCCTCACTGTCGCCAAACGGTGGGCAATCATGACAATGGTTTTTTTACCCGAAAAATCGTGGATAGCGTCCATGATCAGCTTCTCGGTAATGCCATCCAACGCACTCGTTGCCTCATCGAGAATCAGCACATCAGCATCATCGTAGAGTGCTCTTGCTATACCGATACGCTGGCGCTGCCCACCGGATAACTGAACGCCGCGTTCACCGACACGCGTATGCAACCCTTGTGGGAGCTCTTCCAGCAGCTCGTCTAGATGTGCCATTTGAGCAGCTTGCTGTACCCGTGCTTCATCGATCTTTTCAGGCGGAATACCGAAGGCAATGTTCTCGCGAATACTGGCATCCGCCAGGAAGATGCTCTGGGGTACGAAACCGATGCTGTTCTGCCATTGCCGACGGTTGGCATCGTTGATCGGTTGCCCATCGACCAACAACTCTCCTTGCTGAGGCTGAATCAGGCCCAGTAGCACATCGATTGCCGTCGACTTGCCCGAACCGGATGCTCCTACCAGGCCGATTACCTGCCTCGCAGGTATAGTCAATGTCAGATCGTTCAAAGCCGGCTCTTCCTTACCTGGGTAAGTCAACGAAATATTGCGCAGCTGAATTTCTTCGTTAACGGCCAGTTTGTCTGTCGTCGCTAACTCACCGGCGGCCATGGCAACTACTGCATCCTGGTCAATGGCTTGCTGGTAGCTCTGCTGCATGGCCTCGCGAATCGATTCGAAGGCTGCCGTATTGCCCTTGATCTTCGCCAGGCTCTGGTAGGCCTGTTGGAAAGCGGGCAGCATCTTGAAGCCGGCCAGGGCGTAAACAGAAAGTACCGGCAGCATATGGCCCAAGCTACCCTGGTGTACCCCCAGCAAATAAAGCACCAGCAACATGATGCTACCGAAGGCGATCAGTTGCATGGCGTAGCGAGGCACTTCGCTCAAAGCCTGGTTCACTCCCTGCGCCCTGGCCAATTTATCGCTGGATTGAATGAAGCGCTGGGTAAACAGAGCTTGTCTGCCGAGTAGCAGAACGTCCTTGATGCCACCGAATCCTTCATTCATCAACTTGTAGCGCAGTGTATTCATGTTGGAGATACGGTGGCCATTGTCAGCCAAGCGTTTGCGAACCACCTTGAACAGCAACACGTATGAGAACAGGAAAACTGCCAAGCCCACGAAGGCTACTTTTGGATCGTAGAAAACAAGCCCCACCACCATGAAGCCCGCCATGGTCAGCTTGGCATTGAGTTGCAGCACCGGGTTGAGAATGCCATTGGTTACCCGGCCGGTTTCCTGTGCCACCTGCTTGGTCAGCTGGCTACTGCTGCCGCTGGCGTGGAATAGCCATGGCTGGTGCAGGTAGTGGGTATAGAGCCGCTGACTGATCTGTGCCCCCACGCTATGCGCGAACATCGCCATGCGCCAAGTGGTCAGCATCGAGAAGCCAGTGCCCACCACCATCACTAGGAGTACACCGGAGCCGAGCCAGAACAGGAAGGTACCCGGCGAATCTGCCCCGCTGGCGGCGTAGAGTTGCGCCAGCATGCCATCGCCTTCCAGGCGCGACATATCGCCCACCACAGCCATGAAGGGCGCGATGGCGGCAACACTGGCAATTTCCGCAAACGCCATGATCACCACCAGCACTTGCAGGCGCAGAAAACGCTTGCGCTGCCTAGGTGTGAGCAGGCTGTAGAGTTCTTTTAGCAAAGATAACATAAAGGATGATTTACCGCTTAAAAGGTGCGTGATGCGAAAAAAGCGCGCTATCGCCTAACGAGATATAGATCTATGCCAATAGAAAGCGCCGTTAAGCAACCGCCAAGTCTTGATCCAAGCCGTTGAGCTCATCGCTATGCAGCACACCGTTATTGACAAGCTGCGTTGTCACCATCAGCGGACTTACCTTGAAATTATCAGCCGCTCCTTGGATAGCATCATCTGTATAGTCTCCTTCCAGCACGTCCTTCAAAGGTTCGATGGGACATAATAGCTCTGCTGCAAAAGCGCGCTGAAATTTTTGTCGGTAGGTGTTTTGCATAGTTGCCAGATGTAGGCGCTCGTTCGTGCCCTGCACCAGGGTATCACCCAATAGCCGTGCCAGTTCGAAACGCCGACCAGTCTCCCACTTTGAACGGAGCAATACTCGGCTCTGCCCACCTTCCCAGTCGAGTTCATAAGCCAATTCGGGCTTATGGTTGCCACTTTCAAGTAGCTCTATGGGTACTGCAAACCACTCGGCAAGGCATCGATTGGTGATGGGGTGCCCATCCAGCTTTTCTTGAGCGCGCAGTGTTCGCGCTGCGCTTACGCCATTACGCCAGGCTGCCAATTGATGATCGATCCGAAACTCATGTCCAGCCCACTTCAGCCGATCCTTCTTGACCGATGCAACACCTTTAGAGTGTGCCCACTCTTGGAGTTGGCTTGCACTGATTACCGCATTGCCCGCGCCCGCCGCCAGTTCTTCAACAGCCGCCTGCCCTAGCAGGGCCGCATCATGGTGTAAGGTCACTATCAGCTGTTCAGGGCATTCATCTGGATCAAAGCCCAACAGAGCTTCAAGGCGACGGTAGACAGTCAATTCAGGATCGGCACGCTCTGCTTGCAGCTCTTCCCACATCAATGGTAGGTCTGCTTCAGCTACTCTCTGATCGTTAAGACGCTCGCAGACCTTTTCAATGAAGTCATCCGCGGATTTTTCAAAACTTATAAGAGGAATAATGGCATGATCTGAGGATAGATAGCGCAAGGGTTGATGTGCAGTCACTGAAGTTTGCTTTGCGCTGATCCGCATGCGTACGCCATCGCTGACAAACTCCACATTTGGCCACAGCCAACCACCGCCAACATTCGGCATGCGGTGAGCTTCGAACCAGCCAGGGACTTGTTCTTTTCCGCTACTACGCGGCTCATAGCAAAGGCGCCACCAATTCCACACCAGCCACTCAGCGAGGCGATTGGCTGCCAACACGGCATGACGGCGCACTCCACCAGTCAATGTATCCTCAGCGCGAGTCAAACAGAGGTCTGCCACCATCAGCTCAAGCTCGGCTAAGGTGGCATTGTCCGCTATCGACTCCCATTTGGCGCCCCGGCTAACCGGGTAGGCTTCCAACCATCGTGCACCGATCTGCATGCTCATGGGGCTCGCCTCTCCCATTCCTCAAGAACTACGCCTGCAAAGGCTGAGTCCAAGACCATTGGATAGCCATGATACTCTCCAAGCTCCTGATTCTGAAGCTGTGACTCGAACACAAGGCCGTCATGTACCGCCCAGATATTCTGCGGCCAACCATTCCGGGACTGTACGCTCACCATAGCTCTCCTTACGCCGGCCCGCAGCAATTCCTGAGCTTCATGGAGTGAAAATGTTCTATCGGCATCACAAAGCGTCTTGTCAGGTCTCGGTTTTGGCTCGGAAAAGCCGTAATCAGCCGGAAAACGCTTATGGTAAGGGCTCCCGCGGTAACATACCTGCTCGGCAAGTTCCTGACGCTGCTCGGGGGGCAGCAACTCCGCTTCCAAGAGAGCTTCTTTCGGTTTTCTGCGCATCCGGCGCGAAGGACGCTTCATCTCCAATCAGCACTCTTCATCTGGCTATCTAAATCTTGTCGGCATTGGCACATGGTGGAACGGTACCATCAAGTGCGCCCTACTGAGTAATAGGTCATGCCCTTCACCGCCATGCGTCTCGGCTCGAACATGTTGCGCCCATCGAAAATCACCGGCTGGGCGAGCTGTTGCTTGATCAGTTCGATATCCGGGGCGCGGAAGCTCTGCCATTCGGTAACGATTGCCAAGGCGTCGGCGCCGCGCAGAGCGGCTTCCTTGGTGCCGCACAGGGTGAGGTCGTCGCGGTTGCCGTAAATGCGCTGGGTTTCTTCCATGGCTTCCGGGTCATAGGCCTGCACCTTGGCGCCGGCTTGCCACAGGGCTTCCATCAGCACGCGGCTGGGGGCTTCGCGCATGTCGTCGGTGTTGGGCTTGAAAGCCAGGCCCCAGATGGCAAAGGTCTTGCTTGCCAGGTTGCCCTGGTAGTGCTTGTGTATCTTCTGGAACAGGGTGGTTTTCTGCTCTTCGTTACGCGCTTCCACCGCCTTGAGCACCTTGGCGTCGAAGTCGATATCGTCGGCGGTGCGAATCAGCGCCTGTACGTCCTTGGGGAAGCAGGAGCCGCCGTAACCCACGCCGGGGTAGATGAAGTGGTAGCCAATGCGCGGATCGGAGCCGATACCCTGGCGCACCATCTCGATGTCCGCCCCCAGGCGTTCGGCCAGGTTGGCCATTTCGTTCATGAAGCTGATCTTGGTGGCCAGCATGCAGTTGGCGGCGTACTTGGTCAGCTCGGCGCTGCGCACGTCCATCACGATCATCTTGTCGTGCTGGCGGCTGAAGGGAGCGTATAGCTCGCGCATCACGTCTTCGGTCTGCTTGCTGGAGGTGCCGATGATGATGCGGTCCGGCCGCTGGCAGTCGCTTACCGCGCTGCCCTCTTTCAGGAACTCGGGGTTGGAGACCACATCGAAGCGCAGGTCCTTGCGGCCACGGGCTTCCAGCACGCCATCCACCTTGTCGCGCACCTTGTCGGCGGTACCTACCGGCACGGTGGATTTGTCGATGATGATCTGGTCGCGCTCCATGTGCTGGGCGATGGTTTCGGCCACGGCCAGCACGTATTTGAGATCGGCGCTGCCGTCTTCGTCCGGCGGGGTGCCCACGGCGATGAACTGGACCTGGCCGTGCTTCACACCAGCGGCGGCATCGGTAGTGAACTCCAGCCGCCCGGCGACAAAGTTCTCTTTTACCAGCGGCTCCAGGCCCGGCTCGTAGATGGGTATTTCGCCCTTCTTGAGGCGTTCCACCTTGGCGGCATCCACGTCCACACACACTACGTGGTGGCCAACATCGGCCAGCACGGCTCCCTGTACCAGACCCACGTAGCCGGTTCCGAATACGGTAACGTTCATCGCCGTTCCTTTATGATTAAACGCTCATTGAGAGTGATTGTTCAGTGTGATGTCGGCCCAGCGTCACGCTCATCTCATGCCCTGCCCCTGCGGCCCATTCCAGCAGCTTGGCCTTGAGGGCAGCCTGGGCGTGGGCGTCGCCGTGTACCAGGCGCACTTCCCTTGGCGGGTGGCGCATGCGGCGCACGAAGTTGAGCAGGTCGTGTTGGTCTTTAATCCAGCAAACCTCTTCGCTCGGCATCAGCAAGCATGGCTTGGGCAAACGCAATTAGCGTTTCCTGATAGTCGTACGCGGTTGTCAGGGCATCAGCTAGCACCTGGGGCGATTCGATGTACTCGTGGATCATCTGATTTCGGATCTGACGGATCTCGAGCCACTTGTCGGCAGAGTCGAGCACACCCAGTTTCTCGGCGCGGTCCAGGTTGTCGGCCACGGCTCCTGTTTTCTCACCTAAAGCACGAAGCCAAAGCGGTAGAAGCTTGTCTCCAGCCGTGTCCTGAAGACGACAGAAGCGGCTGGTGTATGCTTCCACTCTTTCTGCCAGTGCTTCATCTTCACCCAGCTTGGCGGCACGCTCCTCGGTAAAAGGTAGGGTAAAGACATTGCGCGAGGAGTAGCTGAGGTGATGAACCTCCCGCTCGACTACTCGCTTCAAGAAGCGCAAGCGCTCCGAAAGATTGTCTTTCACAGGCGAACTCCCTGTTCTCGTGCCAGCTTGTGTATCGTCTGCTCACTGAGGTTCGGTGCGCTCACGAGCACATCGACCTTGCGCCCGTGCATGGCGCGCATGATCCGTACGCTGAGCCGGGCCGAGAGCTGTGCCGGATGCTCAACGGGCTTATCAAGCTCCACGAACAGGTCGATATCTCCGCCACGAGCGGTGTCATCAAGACGCGATCCGAACAGTTTTACTGTGGCGCTCTCACCCAGCTCTTCATGAACGATCCGCTGGATGGTTTGGCGTTGGGTATCCGTCAGGCGCATGGGGGTGGAGTCGCCACACGAGGTGCAGCGCCAGCCAGCTCCCAGTGCTCGCGCTCAGCCTGGCTGGCGGTGGCCAGTCGGGGGTACCATGCCAAGGGCACGGAAATCGCCCGCCCGTCCATCAGCTCAACTGTGAGACGGTCATCATCGATGCTGACGCTCATGACCCGGAGATCGGCGGATGAATGGGAGGGCATATGAAGCTTCTCTTAGTGCTGCAGCTCATCGCGCATGGCTTTTACATCATCTAACGGCAGCCCGGTGGCATCAGCAATAGCGCGATCGCTCAGATCGGTGGTCTGGATAAGATTCCGTGCCGTGCTGCGCAGCGCTTCCTCTCGGCCTTCTTCGCGGCCTTCCTCGCGGCCTTCTTCGCGGCCTTCTTCGCGGCCTTCCTGCTTCCAGCGCTTCGGCCACTGACCAGTGCGTTCTTGCAACATGGTGTATACCTCCCGCAGGTCTTCCAGTCGGTTGAGTTCCTGCCAGTGTTCTTTGGGTGCCTGGCGTTTGGCCCAGACTTTCTTCACCCAGCTTGGCGGCACGCTCCTCGGTAAATGGTATGGTAAAGACATTGCGCGAGGAGTAGCTGAGGTGATGAACTTCCCGCTCGACCACTCGCTTCAAGAAGCGCAAGCGCTCCGAAAGATTGTCTTTCACAGGCGAACTCCCTGTTCTCGTGCCAGCTTGTGTATCGTCTGCTCACTGAGGTTCGGTGCGCTCACGAGCACATCGACCTTGCGCCCGTGCATGGCGCGCATGATCCGTACGCTGAGCCGGGCCGAGAGCTGTGCCGGATGCTCAACGGGCTTATCAAGCTCCACGAACAGGTCGATATCTCCGCCACGAGCGGTGTCATCAAGACGCGATCCGAACAGTTTTACTGTGGCGCTCTCACCCAGCTCTTCATGAACGATCCGCTGGATGGTTTGGCGTTGGGTATCCGTCAGGCGCATGGGGGTGGAGTCGGCACACGAGGCGCACGAGCGCCTTGTAGCAGTCCTTCGGTACTCAGGTCTTCGTCGATATCCGGCCAGTGGATTCCCTGAATCCAAGCAATAAGTGCAGCGCCAGCCAGCTCCCAGTGCTCGCGCTCAGCCTGGCTAGCGTTGGCCAGCCGGGGGTACCATGCCAAGGGCACGGAAATCGCCCGCCCGTCCATCAGCTCAACTGTGAGACGGTCATCATCGATGCTGACGCTCATGACCCGGAGATCGGCGGATGAATGGGAGGGCATATGAAGCTTCTCTTAGTGCTGCAGCTCATCGCGCATGGCTTTTACATCATCTAACGGCAGCCCGGTGGCATCAGCAATAGCGCGATCGCTCAGATCGGTGGTCTGGATAAGATTCCGTGCCGTGCTGCGCAGCGCTTCCTCGCGGCCTTCTTCGCGGCCTTCCTGCTTCCAGCGCTTCGGCCACTGACCAGTGCGTTCTTGCAACATGGTGTATACCTCCCGCAGGTCTTCCAGTCGGTTGAGTTCCTGCCAGTGTTCTTTGGGTGCCTGGCGTTTGGCCCAGACTTGCTTCAGCCAGCTTGTGAACGCGTTACGCAGCTCCTCTTGTGGTTCAGAGTAAAGCCACTCGACCAGCCGCCCCAGAACGTTCAAGGCTTCATCGACGCCACGGTAATGCTCAAGGTTGAATAACGCTGCAACGACATTTCGCGTCTCTTCGGGCCAGTCGGGATCGTTGACAATTGCCTTTTCATCCAGCAGCAAGTAGCGCACGGTGGGGCAGTATTTCTCCAGGCCGCCGCTTACATTTTCGACCATCTCGGCGACATCTTGTGCCGCGTTCCAGCGCCTTTCCCCATTATAAAGCACAATGGGCAGCACAGGCGGCAGCTTGCCGCTCGGAGTGAACGCCTTCTGGCGTATCAGATCCTGGTAGAGCAAGCCCACATAGCTCATGATGCGTACGGGCATGAAGCGGTCGACTCGGCTCTGAAACTCGATGAGCAGATAAACGTAAAGCCAAGTATCGCCCCACCTTACACGCCAGACGATATCGCTCTCGCGGTCACGTAACTCGTCCGTCACGTAGGAGCCACTCGCTTTCTCGAGCGAATCCAGATCCAGCTCTTCGACCCACTTTTCATGCACAAAGCCGGTCAATAGGTCTCTTACCATTCGCTGATGCGAAAAAAGTAGCTTATAGCTATTATCGTGGCCTGCCATGTGTCTGTGCTCTTCCATCCGTGGTCGCTATTATTTCACACCCGCTCAGCTTGAGTCTCATGCCAAGGCCTGATCGGGCGCCTCTGCGTTCGTGCTCTCCGCGAGATAGTCACCACCCAGCGTCACGCTCATCTCATGCCCTGCCCCTGCGGCCCATGCCAGCAGCTTGGCCTTGAGCGCAGCCTGGGCGTGGGCGTCGCCGTGTACCAGGCGCACTTCCCTTGGCGGGTGGCGCATGCGGCGTACGAAGTTGAGCAGGTCGTGCTGATCGGCATGGGCCGAGTAGCCGTTCACGGTTTCCACGCGGGCGCGTATCTCGATGCGCCGGCCTTCCAGTTCCACCCAGCCGCCGCTGGGCCCGTAGCGCTGTATGTTGCGCCCCGGCGTACCCTGGGCCTGGTAGCCGGTGAAGAGCACGCAGTGGCGCTCGTCGCTCAGCATGCGCTTGAGGTAGTTGACCACCCTGCCGCCGCTGACCATGCCGCTGGCGGCGATTACCACCGCGGGCCTGCCGCTCTCGGCCAGGTAGGCCACGGTGCGCTCGTGGGCGGCGTGGTCGTCTACGGTGTAGAGGTTCTCGAAGCTGAGCGGGTGGCGTCCGCTGCGCAGGCGGCGGTGGGCTTCGGCGTCCCACCACGGCTTGAGCTCGCGGTAAACTTCAGTGAAACGCGCAGCCAGGGGCGAGTCGACGATGATTTCGAGCTCGCGCCAGCGTTTGCTGCGTGCGTTGTGTATCAGCCCTTCCAGTTCGTAGAGCAGCTCCTGGGTGCGGCCTACGCTGAAGGCGGGTATCACCACGGTGCCGCCGTTTTCCAGCGCTCTGTCGATGGCGGCCTTGAGCCGCTGGCGGCGGTGGCGCCTGTCTTCGTGCAGGCGGTCGCCGTAGGTGGCTTCCAGCACCAGCACGTCAGCCCGGTACGGCGGCTTGGGCGCGGGCAGCAGCGGTGCATGGGGCGCGCCCAGGCCACCTGAAAAAACGGTGCGCTGGCTCTGCCCATTGGCCTTGTCGTGCGTTTCCACTTCCACGTAGGCAGAGCCGAGGATGTGACCGGCGCGCTGCAGCTTGACGCGAATGCGGTGGCGCTCGTCGTCGAGTACGGTGTGCCACTGCTTGTACTCCAGCGCTACCAGGCGCCCTTCCACTTCGGCCAGAAAGCGTTCGATCAGGGCCCGGTCGCGGGTGAAGCCGACCCTAAGCGCATCTTGTATGACCAATGGCAGTAGCCGCTGGGATGGCACCGAGCAGAGAATCGGCCCCTTGTAGCCCGCCGCCAGCAGGTAGGGCAGCCGGCCGATGTGGTCGATGTGCACGTGGGTGACCACCAGCGCCAGCACGTCTTCCACCGGGAAGCGCACGCTGTGCTGCTCCAGACTTTCGAGGTGATCGGCATCCTGGCCCTGGAACAGGCCGCAATCCACCAGCAGCGCGCGGTCCTCGGCGATTTGCAGGCGGTGGCAGCTGCCGGTGACACCCGCCCCGCCGCCGTGGTGGAGAATGTTCAAGAAGTCATCCCTTACGTAAACTATGCGACGCTTTTTAGATACCTGAATTCAAGCAATAAGCGCAGCACCTGCTGTGTCCAGGGCTCCTGAGTACTCCCCCAGAAACACCTGTGCCGGTGTCCGGTAACCGAGTCGCTTTCGAGGGCGGTCGTTTAGTTTCTCGACCACCTTGCGCAGCTCGGCATCGGTGACCTGGCGGAAGTCCGTTCCCTTGGGGAAGTACTGCCGTATCAAGCCATTGGTATTCTCGTTGCTCCCACGCTGGCCAGAGCAGTAGGGATCGCAAAAGTAGGTCTTTGCGGTCACCGCCTTGCCTACGGCTATGTGGCCGGCGAACTCCGAGCCGTTGTCTAGGGTGATGGTCTTCACAGCACCCCGGCGAGGCTTCAACAGCCGGATCATGGCCGCTTGCGTCAGCTCCGCTGAGACCCTGGGCAACCTCGCCGCCAGCAGATAGCCGCTACGGCGCTCTACCAGCGTCACCAGTCCCGATTGCTTATGCCCCTGGATGACGGTGTCGCCTTCCCAGTGCCCGATGACGAGCCTGGCATCGACCTCTGCCGGGCGATGCTCAATGCCCACGCGGCTGGGGATCTTGCCAAGCCCAGCGCTCTTGGCCTGAGCCCGATGCTTGCTGCGACGCTTCGGTTGGCGGAGATGCCGCCATAGATCGCCACCTTGCGCTCTGTCATCCCAGATCAAGGAGTAGATCCACTGGTGACTGACGCCTACGCCGGCCAACGGTGCCATGAAGCCGCTGATCTGCTCCGGACTCCACTCCTCTCGCAGCCGGTCGGCAACGGCGGTGATCAGGCTGGGCAAGCGCTTCGTCCACTTCCAGGCGGTGCGGCGGCGGTGATCACTGAGGGACTGGGCCTGCTCGGGGTTGTAGCCACCAGAAGTGGCGTTACGACGCAGCTCACGGCTGACCGTGCTGCTGTGGATTCCTAGCTCTCTGCCGATTTGACGCTGGCTCACGCCCAAGTCATAGCGGGCGTGGATCTGGTATCGTTGGGTCTGGGTCAGCTGTCGGTATCCCATGCTCTGCTTCACTTTGGTCGGTGAGCCGAGAAGGGTACCGGCGCTGGCCCTCCTGCCTCCACCGTGGTGTCCAAAGTGCTGCGGTTATTCTATGAATCCAGGATATCGTGGCTCGTGAAGACGAGCAGGCGCTAACTCCAGCCCATTGGGCCAGCAGAGGGCTCCTGCATCGATAAAGCAGCGTCTGGCATACTTTTCATCTCTTAAAGGCTCGAGTAAAGGCCCATGATGATTATTCAGGTATTCCGCCAAATCGAATACCCCTTGAGTGCCATCCGAGAACTCAAGTTCGAATTGAAAATTTTTCAGATAATTGACATAAAGCAGCTTAATCATAATCGGCTCCTCTAATTCGCTCCAAGGGCTCGAATTGCTGCGCTCTTTCCCAGTTTTCGAGTAGCTCATGCTGATGCTCAAGGCACCATTCCCGAACGATGTTAGCCGCCTTTCTTGGTAGTTTTCCAGCTTTCACTTCTCAGGAGCTGATATCGACCAATGCCTCGAACCCTTGATATTCGACATGCACGTGAGGCGGCGGGTGGTCGTCATGCCACATGCGTACCACTATGCCAAAAAAGATGGATAGAACTGGCATATCACTGTTCCTGGTGCATTGTTCGCCTATCGCTCAGCTCAACCAGCCATCGCGCTGGCTCCATTCATCACGAAGGTGATCTTGAACTTTCAGAGCGTTCCCAGCAAAGCTAGAGGATTTTTCCAGGCCACCCTGCAGATCCAGTACCGAAGGCTCGATGCAACGCGCTGCAAACTGAAGCACGGCATAGATATCATCCTGCTCGAGGTCGGGCATTTCTTCCAGGATCTGCTCAGTCGTCAACCCCTGAGCCAGAAGATCAAGCACATCCACGACCCTGATGCGCATGCCACGGATGCAAGGGCGACCGCCGCACTGTTCGAGATTGATCGTAATTCTTGATTGCAGGTTACGCATGGCGACCCTCCTCAGAGCTACTTGACTATTTAGACATTATAGAACCCGCGATACCACGCCACGAAGCGCTTCACGCCCTCTTCCACTTGCATCTTGGGCCGGTAGCCGGTGGCCTTGAGCAGCGCTTCGGTGTCGGCCCAGGTGCGCGGTACGTCGCCGGGCTGCATGGGCAGGTATTCGCAGATGGCTTCACGCCCGGTGGCGTTTTCCAGCGCGCGGATGAAGCTCATCAGCGAGACCGGGGCGCCGTAGCCGATGTTGTAGAGCGCGTAAGGAGCGGTACTCTGGTCGGGCCGGGCGGTGGCGGCGGCGCGGTCGGGGTTGGGCTGGGGTATCACGTCGGCGATACGCACGATGCCCTCTACGATATCGTCGATATAGGTGAAGTCCCGCGACATGTCGCCGTGGTTGTACACCTGGATCGGCTTGCCCTCGAACATCGCCTTGACGAACTTGAAGATGGCCATGTCGGGCCGGCCCCAGGGGCCGTAGACGGTGAAGAAGCGCAGCCCCGTCATCGGTACGCCGTAGAGATGGGCGTAGGTGTGACTCATCAGCTCGTTGGCCTTCTTGGTGGCCGCGTAGAGGCTGACGGGATGATCCACACTGTCGCTGGTGGCGAACGGCGTCTTGGCATTCATGCCGTACACCGAGCTCGAGGAGGCGTACACCAGGTGCCCCACCTTGTGCTGGCGGCAGCCCTCCAGCACGTTGAGGTGGCCGATGAGGTTGGAGTCGGCGTACACGTGGGGGTTTTCCAGCGAGTAGCGCACCCCGGCCTGGGCGGCCAGGTGGATCACCCGGTCGAATTCGTTCTCGCGAAACAGCGCGGCCATCTTTTCCCGATCGCCGAGATCGAGATGAATGAAGCGAACGTCGTGGCAATCGGCCAGGTCGTGCAGGCGCGCCTGCTTGAGCGAGACATCGTAGTAGGTGTTGAGATTGTCGATACCGACGATCTCATGGCCCTGCCCGCTCAGGCGTTTGGCCACGGCGTGGCCGATGAAGCCGGCAATGCCGGTAATCAGCAGTTTCACTCGCTTCCCTTAGCTAACTTGAATGCGCACTCTTCGTGCAAAAGGCGCTGGGCTTCGCTTTCGATGAAATCGAGCGCAGCTTCCGGCACTTGATAGCGATATTGCTTACGGCGGTTGTTCGACAGCTGCCCGTGGTGGCTCAGACACTGCATGATCAGCTTGGCGAGGTCACTCCCGCGAATGTCGTAGCGTGCGTTGACGGCTTGGTAGATCTTGTCGAAACGCTCGAGGTAGCGCGTTTCTTCTCGCAGATCGTTCTCCAACGCGGCTTTGGCCATGCGCAGCAGGAACTCGACTGCGGGGGTCGCGTTCCAGTAGCGGTAAATCACCTCGCTACCGGTGAAGCTGAACTCATGATGCTCCGCATCGATCCACTCGACCCGCCAGCGCTCACGCGCGGGGCGGGAAAACGCCTCCAGCGCTGCCAGGTATTCGGCTTCATGCCGTTTCATGGCCACCGAAACCGGCAAGAGCAGCCCCTTCCTCAGTACCCCCGCCTGGCATAGCTGCTGATGCACCAGGAAGCGAGAGATGCGCCCGTTGCCATCCATGAAGGGATGAATCAGCACGAAGCCGAATGACGTGACGGCTGCCGCGACAAGAGGCGGCACGGCTGGACCGCTGCCATTGGCAAACTCCAGCAGCTCGTGCATGAGCTCATGGCAGAGAGGAGGTGGCGGCGGCAAATAGCTGACCCCTAGCGCCCCACGGGCCCCGTTGTGCAGGTAGTTCTGTTCGTCGCGAAAACCGAAGGCTTTGTCGAATGGGTTGTCTATCGTGGCGTTTTGCAGCTCGACTAAATAGGCTTCGCTGAGCTCACGCGGCTCATGGGCTTGTTGGAGCAACTGTACGAAACGCTGTTGTTTGTCTGCAGAGGGGGTTTCGCGCTCGATGGCAAACGATGACTGGGTTTCGCTGAGATAGGCCCACTGCACCGCTCGATCCAGCGTTTCCGTCGGCAGAGATTCGATGAACTCTGCTGCCTGCGCCAGGATATCCTCCCGCAACAGGTTCTCGATCTGCGCCGAACGCCGCACTGTGGCACACCACGCAAGCGAGCCCAGTCCATTGAAGTCGACACGCCAGCGTGAATCGCGCCGGACCGGCCCGGTCACATAGGCGCGTGGGTCGAACAGCGGCACGGCTTTACCGCGCACCTCCGGCTGATAATCGAGCTGCGAGCCGGTAAATGCTTCGAAGAGAAAGCCCAGCTTGCGCAGGTAAGCACCATTTGGGGCCTTACGTAGCGCGGCTATCAATTCTGTGGGGTCGAGCCTCGGCAGCACCTCGGCCAGAATGGCCAGCTCAACCCCCTCATGCTTGAGCGCGAACAGCAGGTGCTCCAGGAGGCTGTCCTGCTCCGGGGCTCGATTGGCCGGGACGGCCAGGCCGCCTTCTATCTGGGCTAAGCGCGTCACTGGCCGAACGTATGCAGGCCGCTCGGGGGGAAAAGCACTCAAACCATGGGCTTGACGAATGTGTTCGTAGCCTACTGCCCTCATACGAGCTGTCTCATGCGAGCCGTTTCATGCTCTGTCTCATTCGGGCTGGGCTCATTCGCTCTGCCTTGCTTGGTCTGGTTCGAGCGCCCGACCGAATGCTTGCTTTCACTTCCGCCTGCTGCGGTCATTTTTTTGTCAGCTGAACAACAAAATTTTCACTTACTGGCATTTTGCCCATTTTTTCTTAACCGAACCTGGCCGAGCATAGAACCTGAATGGTAACTCCCTCTTCGCCAGCCACCGCCCAGGCACGCTACCGCCCGGGGATTGTTCCGGGCGGTTCCCTGGCCCTGGTCACGTAGCGATATCATGTGCCGGGACGGGGCGTGCGCAATCGCGTATGAAAGAGCCACAGGCGCTCCAAGCCCTGGGCAGTGCTTTCTCGGTCCCTAGTCGAGCTGGGGCTCGACACTTCAGGCAGCGCTACGAATCGCCTGCTAACGATTCGTACGGCACTCCCCTTCTCCCTGCCGGGTATCGTTATTGGAATAGCCGAATTCTACGGCACTTGCGCGTGATGCTCTACCGCTACTTGCGCGCAAATTATCTTGACAACTCAAGCAGTTGTTCAATTAGTTCTGGATCATGAGGTCGCTGCCAGTCTTTCGTGTTACAAACCCATGCCATACAGCTGACCGACGCTGGATCAACGGCAGCGCCACACTGCCAACCGATGCAGCAGCGCAAGCAGGATCAAACCGGCGGAAAGCCAACCGAGGCCGAGCAGCAAGGTACTGAATCCGCTTGGCAGGGTATGGGGCGGACGATAGCTCATGCCGTGTTCGGCCAGGCGTGCCACGAGGTAGGTGAGCGCAGCGACGAGCGCCAGCGCGGTACTGGAGCGCCATTCGGCCAGATGCCGGGTGATACGCCAGGGCTCGCCGACAGGCTTGGCCTTGGCGGTTGCCCCAGCCTTGGCAGCGGCTTTTGCGCTGGCCCTGGGTTTGGGTTTGGGTTTGGCGGTTTTGGCGGCCCGGCTACCGCGCCCTGCCGAGCGCCGGGACCTGGCACTCCCCTTGCCGACGCCAAGCGAGAGGCCGGAAGCCACCCAGCGCAGCAGGCGGGAAAGCGCCCACCCCAGCGTGAACAGGACGGATAACGCCAGGCTACCCATCACCAGGAAGTAGGTCATAGAAGGCTGCAGATCAGGCAATGCGCCCAAGGGTCTGCAAGGTGCGCAGCAGGACTGTCACGCTTTCCCTGGGCTGTGCGTATTCGTTCATCAGCGATTTGAGCCGCTGCTCGAAGACTTGCTGCCGCTGCTGCTGCTCTTCCGCTTCCAGCTCTGCCAGGCTACGCACCGGCGGCCCCGTGGGGATATCGAGCTTCGGATTGGGCTTCTCCAGCTCACGCAGCGCCTCGGCGAAGGCGTCGTCCAGTTCTCGAAACTTGCGCAGTTTTTCGCGCTCATCCATGGAACGGTTGGGTTTTTGGTTTCTCATGTGTATCCGTTTTTACTCAAGCACCTGGGCCTTTCCCCCGCGGCACCTGCTGTCGAAGAGCCCCAGTATACCGTCAAACCGCTGTGTAGCGAAGAAACGACGTTACGCTACGCTGAAAACAGAGGCTGTATGACGTGAAGGAGCTGCGTATCATTCCCAGTACGTATTATGCACAAACAGTCAAACTCGCTAACCAAACTTGCCTTTGCCCGTCCCCTCAGCGCATAAAGAGGTGCATAAAAGCCATAAGAAAAGCGGGCGTTATGCCTGCCGGGCTCTGCCCAGGCGCCAGTGAGGGCACCAGTGTTTTGGCAGACGCAGCAAACGAAACGTTGCTGCCGAATCGAGCAAGGGACAGTTATGTTTAACGAGATGATGCGGGCGGAGATCTGGCTGCAAGACCATTTGGATAGCCAGCAGGGAATAGAAGACCTCGCCAGCCGACTCGGTTATTCGACCTCACAGGTCCGGCGCAGGTTCAAGCAGTGCTTCGGGCTGTCCCCAAGTGCATACCGAGACAGTTTACGCCTGGAGAAGGCAGCGCGTTTACTGACCTTGACCCCCCTTTCGATACGAACCATTGCCAGCCAGTGCGGCTACCAGAACCATTCCGCGTTCAGCCGTGCTTTCCAACGATACCACAAACAGACACCTCGCCAATACCGCCAGGCGTTACGTTTGAGGCTTCACCACAACCCTTATTGCAAGGGAGGGGGCCGTAAACCACCAACGTTTGAAATACGTCATTCCGACATGCGCCATGCCCTGGTGACCCGGCTCTATCGTCAGCCGCACAGCCCCGCTCTGGGCATGCTGAAGACATGGCGGCAACACGCCAAGGGCACGGAAAGCCTATCCGAGCGCCTGAAACGCGGCCGTATCATTGCCTTGATGTATAACACGCCATTGCCCAGCGAAACGGATCGAATCGACGTCGGGCCGGTTGTCAGCCAGAGCGAAGCGCAGGGCATCCCCATTCCACCCTCGTTCCGCCTGCTGAAGGTGCCTTCTCAGTATCAGGCCTGCGTTACGGTCGAATTGCTGGATGAGATACCAGACGTGGTGCAGTACCTGATTTGCGAAGGATTGCCCGCAGAGCGCTATCACGCTACGGGAGAGGCGCTTCAGGTGGAGTGGACGCAGGAAGAGATCGTGATGCGGCTACCGGTCCAAAAGAATCGATGAGCCTTACGCTTGTCCTATAACCGCTACATCCGAGCAACTAAACCTTGAGCAAGGACAAGCAAATCGAACGAAGCCGGGCCAATGGCCCGGCTTCGTACGCAATCAAGATTCGACGCGAACCAGCCAGCCTTCCACGGTGTCGGAACCGTGCTCGTCTTTCCAGGCTTTCAGCGTCTTGTGGTTACCGCCGCGGGTTTCCACCACTTCACCCGTATTGGGGTTCTTGTAGATCTTCAGCTTGCGCTTGCGACGGGCGCCACCACCGGCAGCAGCCGACTTGGCCGGTGCCGATTTGCCACCCTGCGGCTCCAGCAGGTTGATGACATCGGTGGAGCTCTTGCTGAACTCGCGCATCAGCGCTTCGAGCTTGTCCTTGAACTCGAGCTCGGCCTTCAGGCGCTCGTCGTTTTGCAGCCGCTCCATTTCAGCCTGAAGCTGCTTGAGCTGCTGCTCTTTCTGCATGAATTCGCTAAGAAGGGACATTGGCAATCCTGTAATTCATTTGGGAGTTTTGCGGGATGCGGCTTATAAATACAACAACCCGGCCGAAATGACAACACTCAATCTTATTTTCATCGACTTTATCGGCAACGTCAAATAGATGTGTCAAACGAAATTCGGAAAACCGCAACTGCTGCGGCACGAGGAAGAAGCCGCCGCCTGCTTTGTATGATGATTTCCAAGTGCCGCCCTACCATCGGCATCTTCTAATTTACCGCCTTGTTGCCGCTCGGTCGTTTGCTACACTGGGGGGATGGAGACATTGGTCAAGCATACTAAGGATGGCATGTATTTGTTTCATAACCTCAAGTCACGCTTGGATTTGTGCGACGAGGACAAGCGCGTTTTCGATAGCTACACGGGCCCCGTGCGGGAAGTGAAGAAGGGCAGCCATTTGGCCCGTGAAGGTGAGGTACTGGAGTGCCTGCATCTGATCGAGAAGGGCTGGGCCTGCCGCTACACGATGCTGCGCAACGGTAGGGAGCCGATTACTTCGCTGCTGCTGCCGGGCGATATCAGCGACAACGGCCAGGGTCTGTACAACCGGCTCGACTATTCCATCAAGGCGATCACGCCGTTGCGCTTTACCACCATCGACTCGGAAAGCGCCGAGCGGCTGTTCGAGCGGCCACGCATCCTGCGCCTGTTCAAGGCCTCGGGCCATATCAGCCACAGCGTGGCCATGAACTGGATCGTCAACATCTCGGCACGCAATGCCGAAGGGCGAATCGCCAATTTGCTATGCGAATGCTTCGCCCGCTCTCACGCGGCCGGCATGACCTACCAGGGGCGTTATTTCTTCCCCCTCACCCAAACGGAAATCTCGGAAGTGGTAGGCCTTTCCAGCGTTCACGTAAGCCGCTCGCTGAACAAGATCAAGCGCAAGGGGCTAATCGAAAGCTGCGACCACAGGCAGATCCGCATCAACAACTGGCGCGGCCTGGCCGCGCTGGGAGATTTCAGAGCGGATAACCTCGCGCTTCCCGCTTAGAAGTTCGCTACTTCTACGGCCTCAATAGAAAATATCGCGCAGTATCTCGTAAATGATGGCGTTGGCGGCATCCACCAGGATGACGTCGGGGCCGACGCGGTGCCATTCGTAGCCGTCGTAGCGTGGCAGGTCGCGCAGAATGCGATCGTCCAGCTGCCTGGCGATGCCCGGCGGCAGCGGCTTGCCCTGCTCCAGGTTCATGCGGATGCCAGGCGGCAGGCTTTCCCGGCTGCGGTCGATCTCGATCCAGTCACGTCGCTCGAGCAGCAACCGGCGGATCTCGCGCTCATCGATGCGCGGGCCGTAGTCGACATTCCGCCCTGTGCGAGCCTCGCCCTGCCACCCTTCCCCGCCTCGAGACGCCCGCTCGCCGGGCTGGGCTCTGCCCTGCCCCTGAGCCCGCCCCTGTTGCCCCGGCGCCGCTTCCTGAGCCTGCCCCCGGCCCTGGCCCTGCCCTTGATGCTGGCCCTGGCCCTGACCACGGTTATCGGCAGGCTGGGCATGGGCAAAGGTCGCACCGGCCAGCAGCAGTGCCGCAGCACCGTGGAGTACCGCTCGTTGGGAAATACGCATGGGCCGCTCCTTACCGCTGTGTTTCTTTCAGCCTAGGTAAGGAATGCGCAGGGAGTGTGGAACACGAAGCGCTAGCCGACCCAAATTCCCTGTAGCCGAGGCAACACTAGACCACCGCCACCGCCAATACCGCCCTCGGTATCCCCAAACGCTTCATCGTAGTGAAAACCTCCCGCCCCTCTGACTTCGACGGTACGACCCATGACTTCTCCGAAAAATTGGCCACTGCCACCTATATCCACATGGGAATGAGGTGCTATGACCTGGCCGTAAAAATTCGATGCCCCGCCGATGAATACCCCGGCACGGTTGTGAGATGAGTCGTCGAAAACGGAGATGACTGAGAGTATGGGGCTAACGCTACCGTCATTGGCAACTCGAGTGGGCTTGCCATCGCCAACTTGAATGCCGCTTGCCAGCCGGAATTCACCGGCCGTGACGATGGTGAGGCTACTTCCTTCCGCAATGCGAAACGTGCCGCCACCGCCTATATCGATATCTCCCGTAACGACCATGACCATGTCGACGGGATTGCCAACGCTACCGATGCGGAAGTTGACGCTTCCCCCTAACCGGAGAGAATCGAAACGCACTATGGATTTGCCTTGGTACTGTATGGGCGTGCCTACATTGGGTACGGCATTGTTGGGGTCATACAAACCCGTCGCATCGAGAACGATGTTACGTGAGCCGCCCTGCATGTTCAGCGCACCGGAAGAAGTACCGACTTGCGCCAGGTATTGGGAGTACCGGGCCGTTTGCACGGGGATTTCACAATCGGCTGCCGTGGGAACGGAGAATACCGGCGTGAGACCTTGCGGCCCGCCACTGCCGGCATTGAGCTCGCCACCGACCTGGTCGGCTGGGTTACGCACGGAGTTGACGGCGGATGCCAGCGCATTGCCACCAATCCACGAACTCCAGTTTCCCAGCGTTAGCGTGCCGCCAGCCTGAACATCGCCGTGGACTCTTCCACTACTGGTGATGGCTACATCACCCAACCCGACCACATCGCCGTAGACATTGGCACCGCCACCGCTGATGGTCACCGTATCGTTACCTCTGATACTTCCGTGCACGGCAGCCGAGCCCGTGGCAGTGAACTTGCCGCTGGCAGCTACGTCACCGTAGATGGGCGATGCACCGGTCGCCCTGATTTCCGCCCCTTCGGTTTGGGTTCCCACCACGACGTTGCTGCGCTGGGCGTTGCTGCCACCATAGGCCCCTTCACGCGAGTCGTAGCTGTCGATGATGCCGCTGCCCGTAACCTGCACCCCATCGCAACTCAACAAACCACGCGAACCTGGTGGCGGCAGTTCCGGCAGGGCCACGAGCCCCACCGCAGTGCGCATGGCTTCATCGCCAGTGGCACCAAAATAGCCTTCACTCTCGATTCTCACCCCGAGCTGGCCACCCAGCAGCACATCGTCTTCAGGCAGCGCGGGCGCAAGCCGCCAGCGGTGGCGTCCGTTATCCGAGATATTGCCCTGTGGCGACCAGGAGCCCGTGAGCGCGCCCTGCAAGGCTTCTGTCGATTGTTCACTTCGAGCTTGAGCTGCCGCACTACGCAGCGCAGCAACGAAGCCGTTCCCCTGGTCGGCATAAACGGGCGGTATAGGCGTTTCAGCGTTATTGATCGCCTCGATGGCGGTGCGAAGCTCGTCATTGAAAGCATAGAGCCCCGCTTCGGCTTCGTTTTGCGCCATCACTGAAGCACGATAATTCCCGGCCAGCCTCTCGTTGACCAGGCTGCCGCTCATGGCGGAAATGCCGAGCATAAGCGCCATGCTCAGCAAGGACAGCACCACCACCAGCGCCGCGCCCTGCTGCTTGTGTCGTGTATCTGGCATTAGCCCTCCAGACGAGCTGGAACCATTCAGATACACAATTTTACATTAAGAGCAAGACGAGGTCACGCTTAAGCATTAGGAGAACTTAGCATCACGATGAGGCCAGCCTCTGCTCTATCGCCACGTCCAGAACAGCCAGTGGTCCGGTGCGACCATTTGCATGCACTCCAAGCGACCCTGAGCCCAGAAGCGAGGATATAGGTAAGCGCGCCCGATTTCCTGCATGCAAATCAGGCGAGAATCCAAGGAAAGCCAGTAGAGTTCCATGCCGGCATGGAGCAAATAGGCCATCATCAACATCATGCCCGCCCAAAGAAGAGTCGCCTGAATCGGCACGGGCCCAACGGGACGCTCTGGTAGCGGTTGCCGTGAATCGCGATAGCCGAAGACCAACCCTATGGCGAGAGCCATGACCAGTGAACTCAAGGGGAAGATATGAGCACCGGCAAACTGCACGTTCACGATGACACCAACGAAGGCCATGACCAGGCAGGCGTAAACCGGCTGGTCTTGATCGGGAATGACTCGGGAGCGCCGATAAATCTTCCAGCAGCCATACAGTATCAGCGCGAGCAGCATGAGCGCTATTGGTAGCCCCCACTCCGCCGCGGTATTAAAGATAATGTTATGGGCGTGGGCGTAGCTCAGCCTTCCATCTCCCGCGAATTGCATCGGGCCGATACCGAACGGGAAGTTTTCCAGACTGTACTCTATGGCGGTACGCCATAGATCAAAGCGATTACTGTCACTGGTAATATCACGATGAAATATAACCTCCTTTCCCTCGACTGTTTTACGCAGAGGATTGACGAACCACCAGCCCGCCAACCCAGCGAGGGAAGAGCCAAACAAGGTCGTGACAGGCCAGTAGGCAGACTGCCTGAACAATGCCAAGGCAATCACCATGGCCAGGGCGAGTGAGAGAATGCCCGCCCGCCCCTCACTCAGGAACAGCAGATACCACCAGAACGAAAGCGGCAGGAAGCAGAGCACGGCAGCGATCACGGAAGGTCTGGGCCGGCTGACGATATAGAGCAGCGCCAACGGCATCAAGCCGACGGCCACGTCGGAGAAGTGCCGAATATTATCAAAGCTGTATGCAATAAATCTTCGATGCAAAAAATCCTTCTGAAATAGCAACGAGTCAAACGACAAGAAAGAATAAAAAAACAAGAAAAATAGTACTACCCCACCAAGAAACCACCAACTAAACTCAACCCACCTCTTGGCCGCCGCTAAAACTAAAGAGACCACCACCACCAGAACGATGAAAAAAATCAGCTCCAACAAGGACAACGGTACAAAAGGCGACTGAGTTACCACCAACGACAGCCACGCCAGCACCAATAGCGTCACATAAAATTCACAAGATTTGACCTGAAACAAAAAAACCTTACAGCGTAAGAAAAAACCTACCGAAAAAACAGAACAAAACAAAACCACAGAGAAAATAAAAAACTGCAGCAGTCGCTGCACATCAAAAAAACCACCCAAGCCAGAAAATAAAAGCCCTCCCCCCACCACTAAAAAGGGGAAGGCAATACCTACCAAGGACATGCCCAAACCTTATATATAAATCAAAAAAAGGCCGACAACACGCCGACCTTTGAATTCTTATTAGTGAATTAACTTCCAGTTATTCCAATATTAACACTGCCTGTCGCGTTGGCTGTACCTGTACCTGAATCATAAGTAACAGCGGCGTCTGCTGGAGTAACATCAGTCAAACCGCAATCCCCCGCATAGTTAGCACCAAAAACGTCAGTCAGGCTTGTAGCAGTGCCCCCCGTCGCTCTTTCGGCGGCTACACCAGATGCATAAGACCTTGCTTCAGCCAAACAAGCAGAGTCCTGAGCCCTGTTGGTATAGTTCTGATACTGCGGAATCGCTATCGCCGCCAGTATCCCGATGATGGCCACCACGATCAGCAGTTCGATCAGGGTGAAACCGCTCTGGCCTCGCTTGGCCGTTGTTCTCTGTCGCATCAGTTCTTTCATGCTCATCGCCGTCGTCCCCTGCTCTCTGGTACCCGTACGGCCGTCTTGCCGGCCGCTTGGGCGGTTACACCTGCGGCATTACGCCGCCTGCTCTCGCGGAACGAGCTATGGTGATTTCTGGTGTATGGGAGGAGGTAGGAAGGGTGGCGTATCCTGTTGATTGATCACGACCAAGATCTCAATCAACATGAGTGGATACGCCATGACCGATTCTACCCTCC
>NZ_JABFTW010000012.1:0-124233 GCF_021404355.1 Halomonas sp. MCCC 1A11062 | reverse complement strand
CACTTCCAGAAGCTGGAACTGGTCGTCAGCAACGTCAAGTTCCAGGACGGGGAGCAAGTGGTTGATCAATCAGACAGGAATGCGGCCTGATCGCCATCCACCAGATTTGACGATAACTCGTAGAGGTAGTCCCAGAGAGTTCTGTAGAAAAAGCTTTTCAATTTGAGCGTTGTAGCCTGCGCAGCTTTCTGCATGCCCTAGCAGAAGCGGGTACCTCAACACATCTTCGGCACGAATCTGTTCGTAGGCTAGTAACGGATGATCAACAGGCATAGCTACATGCAATGGCTCTGTCCATGCCAGCTCAGTACGCAATCCATGGTTACGGTCGCTACTTTGGCAAAGTCCGCAATCGTAAAGATCATCGCTTAAGCCCTTGACCTGATGAGCAAGCGATACCTCGTCAAAATGGATTCCCAGGTCAGGCTCTTCCAGACGAGTCAGAGCGACCAACGAAGCGAGCCTAGGTGTAGAAATCCCATCCGACAGCGCAATACGCAACCTTCCATCGCAACCTGCCGCTGCGGCACGTATCCCGTCGCGTGCCTGCTCCAAAAGTAAAAAAACCCGCGGGGCCTGCTGAAGCAACGAGGCGCCAGCTGGCGTCAAGCGCGTGCTACGCGTCGTACGAGTGAAAAGTTGTGCACCAACGTCTTCCTCAAGCTCCTTGATCGTCCTCGAAAGAGGAGATTGGTCTATGTGTAGCTTCTCTGCGGCTCGTGTGAAGTGCAATTCATTAGCCACAGCCAGGAAACAGCGCAGGTGTCTAAGCTCCATAACGATGTCCTTTGTCAGCAACCTAGTGCCAAGCTACGTGGGCTTGCGCAGTCTCAGCAATTGTCTAAAATGACAAAATAGATTCCATTTAGGACACTGCTTATGCAATTCGCAATCGCCGTACCGAAAGGGGCTCTTGCTGCCAGCGTTGGCGCTACGCTGGATGTTTTGACGGTGGCAAGCCGCTGTGCATGCGCTCAAGGGAAGCCACCGCTCACGTGGGGAGTGTTTTCTACTCAGAGACAGGTAGCGCTTTCAGCGGGCATGACTCTGCCTGCTCTGCCTCTCGAAGAAGTGAGGAACTTCTCGAATGCGATATTGGTGATTCCAGGCATTGGGCTGGATCATCCAGCACTCAACGCCGAAGCCGATATAGTGGATCGCTTCCGTGATTCTAATATTTGGCAAAGACTGCTTTTGGCAGATGCACATGTGTTCGCAAAGCTGGCACGTGCCCATCATGATGCTGGAGGTGCGGTCGCTGCGTCTTGCTCTGGTGTTTTGCTATTGGCTCAGGCTGGCATTCTCGATAGCCGAACAGTAACAACCCACTGGAGACTCGGCGGATTCTTCCAGAGACACTTTCCTAAGGTGAAAGTCGACACCCGACAGATGCTTATTGATGACAAGAACGTCATCAGCGCCGGTGCTGCTATGGCGCAGATGGACCTCATGCTTTACCTAATCCGTAAGCAGGTGGGGCGTAATATTGCCGATATGGCAATGAAATATTTTCTAATTGACTGCCGTCCCACTCAAGCCCGCTACAGGGTATGGGACCACTTACGGTCGGGTGAAGACGACGTGACTTCCCGTTTCGAAACGCTGATTGAAACTAGCTTGCCGGATGTGCCTACGATCGCTGAGGCAGCAAAAATTTTAAATCTAACCCATCGAACCTTGGCTAGGCGCATCGTTAAAGCAACAGGATCAAGCCCTCAAGTGCTTATCAATACAGTCCGTATGCGTCATGCCCATCGCTTGCTGGCTACCGGTAGTCTCACGCTAGATGAAATTGCATACCGTGTCGGATATGCCAATGTTTCGTCGCTTTGGAAGTTGACACTTAAGATGGAGCAGACAACTCCGGCATCGCTTAAGCGAAAGGTATCGGTCTCGGGTGAGTAACTACCCGTTTGGCAAATAGCTCTGATTTTTGGACCTGCCATTCTTTCATCGCTGCAATCGGTGATTGGTGGTATAAAGGCTTCTGCGGGTTATGAGGGCCGGGGCAGGGCATCACTACCAGCTTCCTGACCAGCGTTGGCACCTCACGCCGCTTGAGCATGCGGTTCGTGCCAGCCTGGGTATGGTTACCGCTCCTTCCGTGAAACAGAAGCGGTAGCTACCATTCAGTAGTGGCCATGGAAGGTGGGACGGCTCACCCCCTGCGCCTTCGGATAGTCTGGAACAAAGTATTAACGGCTTCGATGTCCTGCAGAAGCTCGTCTGGTTGCGTGACAGCTCGCTGCTGGCCAGCTGCATGGGAATGAGCACGTACATTGCGACAACATCTATCATGTAAGCGCTGTACTTCGCGGTACTCTGCTTCCTGCACGATCATAACGCCATTGAGCCGGCCGACCGAGATGCCGTCGCGAAAACGCACTACCGTTTCATTGAGGACTGTATCCTCAATTCCTACCTCTATCGTGACGCGAAGATCATCATAGGCATTTCGGATAGCGAGTCGCTCCTCATCCCCAGGTGGATTGATAAAGTTTTCTGCAATTCGCTGATGGTCGGCACGATGTTGTGTAATGCGATCACGGTGCTTGCGCATGTCATAAGGCAATCCGGCATCAATGTAGCCAGGTCCTTCTGCACGGTAACTTATTGATTTTACGTTTGGTGTTAGCTGAGCGTCTGTGCCAAGCGTGATCAGCTCTCCAAAGAAGACCGCATCGTGTGTGAAAACAATGACTTGTCGGTTGGCGGCCTCCTCAATGATCCGTCGCGCGACGGCGGTCCGGTGGTTGTGGTCAAGGCTCGAAACCGGGTCGTCAAGTACAATCCCGGAAGAAGAGCCCGACTGGTGGAGTTCTGCAAAGAAGTACGCGAGCGAGCATATGCGTTGCTCTGCCTCACTTAGCACGAGATGCGGATCGAGCTGACTTGCATGGAGCAGGATTCCAAGTCGTACCGACCCTGCATCACCAGTGGAACTGATTCCGGCTCGAATGTGGTAAAGATCCAGCTTCCTAAGTTCTTCATTCATCCTGCTGGCCAGCGCTTCACTGACGTACTTCTTGGCGAGTTGGCCTGCAAATAAGCTAATTGGGCGGGAGTTGCCGATATCTGCAAGGCAGCTCTGAAGCTTCGCTTTGTGGGCGAGATTATCGACCACCTGAGCAATGCTCTCAATATGCTCAGAAAGTAGTCTCCGAGCTTCCAACTCCTTCAGGCGAAGTCGTTTGGCCGTAAGTGCTTCCGCATTGAGGTTGGCGCGCAATGCGGCCGCCTCGGCGCGTAAGATATTCGCGATTTGCTGGATCGAAGCAGTCGGATTCGCGCTGCGATACGCTGGTCTGTTCTGCCATTCCCCAGTCTCAATGGCGGTTCTGAGCCACTGAAGGCGGGAGACCAAGTCTTCCCGGAAGGTCCGAATGTCGTCCGGCAGCGTCGCTATGCGACCACCCAAGCTATCCGACATGACTTGAGAAACGGTGAAGGTGACGGTCGCTTGGCCGACGTCTCTTACGATCTGTTGCCAGGCGTTGCGCGCGGCCTGAGCGGCTTCGGCCGCTGTGTCCCGGACATAGCGATCGAAGCGGTGCAAGCGATCTTTCGCTTCTGGCGTCAACTCCTGCTGACAAAGCAGACATACCGCACCATTGTCGGTGACCGGAAAGGCTTGTCCAGGATACGCGATGCTAGTCGAGTATTCTCGGGCGGCGTTGAATAGAAGCGCCCAAGCGCCTTGGCCAGTTCCGGGAAGCAACGGTGCGGCATCTTCCGCCTGCAGAAAGGCAGATGCAGCACTCTCGGCCGTCTCGGCTTCCAACAGCCTTTGATGTGCCGTCCTTGCGGCGTCGATCGAGTCATTGGAGACAGTATTTGCGGCAGCGGTAATGTTGTTGGCAAGGTTCTCGACATTCGTCGCGGCGTTGTCCAGAAGTGTTGCTTTGACTGTGGGGTCTGCCTCGTTGATCTCTTTAGGTAAGCACGTTAGTTCTGCTTGCTCCTCTTGAGTAAGCGTGCCTAGTGCGCGCGCCTGTTCCAAATTCATGGTGGAGCTGATCGGATGAATTGCTTGGCCGGCCTCGGTGTCGGCGGGAATGATGTTGAAAGGTGTAACATCTACAGCAAGCCCTGCGATTTCTGCCTCAAGTCGTGGGCGTAGCGCCTGGTTGATGCCGTTAGCCAGCTGCTTGAGGTAGGTGAGGGCGATCGGCTGAAAGCTGGCCGCTTCCCGTGCCTGAAGATAATGGCGCGCGCAGTCGCCATCGAAGACGGAGATGGCCCTCAGTTCGGTGCGCGGAACATGGCTGCGTTGACCGCTCCAGAACTCTTGTTCGGAAGTGTCATCCACTTCGAAGTCGATGGTGGCGCTCGGCGTAAGCTTCTGAAAATCAGGGTCATAGGCGTTGGCGTAGACTGTGCCTGGGCTCCTTGCTCGGCACGCCTGCTTTAGCACGCGCGCATAGCCAGACTTACCGGTGCCGTTACCACCGTACACGATGGTGAGCCCATGTGGCTGGAACTCCAGAATTTGGTCGCTCGGTATTTTTCCAACGTTAAGAAGCGTATGTAGTGACGTGAGAGCGACAGTCCTGTCCTGATTCGCCTCGGCAGGAAAATGGTCTGCGGTGAACCGGATCGGCTGCGGAGTAGGCTCGATCTCGCTGCTGATTCCGTGGTGCTGCTTAGCGAGATCAAGGATCTCGTCCAGGTCTGCTTCGGTCCAGCCTCCCTGAACACAAAGGCGTCGCAAAGCATCTTGACGCCATGGCGGCAGCCTATCCGCCCATGGAAGCACTTCCTCGTATATAGCCATACCAAGCTCCGTATCCACAGAGGGTCAGCATACGGTTTAGCGCGCGATCAGACCAATTGTTGCATCCGGTTGGCCCGATCCAGCGGATTAGCTTGCCTCACCCCACCCGCACCCTCTCCCCAATCGCCTCAATAATGCTCTCGCAAAACCAGCGCTGTGACGGGGAGCGGCTGGCCTGTGCCTGCCAGTGCAGCGCGACCTCGAACCCGGGCACGTGAAAGGGCAGTTCGTGGATGGTCAGCGGTGTCTCTTCGGTGAAGCTGGCGGCGACCTGCAGCGGCATGATCGCGACCAGGTCGCTGTCGTGCAGCACCTTCGGCAGCACCGAGAAGTGCGGTATCTCCAGGCTCACCTTGCGCTGGATGTCGTGCTGACGCATCACTTCTTCGGCAAGGCCGTGCCCGGAGGAGGAGGTGACGGCGACGTGGCGGGCGGCGATAAAGCGCTCTCGCGTCAGGGGGCCTTCTCCGAAGCGTTCCTGGTTGAGCAGGCACACGTAGCGATCCCTCAAGAGTACGTGGCGCGCAATCGCGGCACCGGTCAGCGGCCGGCTGCAGATCAGCGCGTTGACCCTGCCGGCGGCGAGCCACTCCTCGGCGTGTTCGATCTCCAGTGGTACCACTTCCAGCTCGGCCTGGGGCGCCTGCTCGTGCAGGCGGCGCATCAGCTTCGGCAGCAGTGCCATTTCACCCAGGTCGGTCAATGCCAGGCGGAAGCGTCGCGTGCAGGTGGCGGGCTCGAAGTCGCGGCTGCTCTCGATGGCATCCTGAAGCTGCTGCAGGGCGTCGCGCAGGGCAGGGTAGAGCTGGCGAGCGGCAATGGTGGGTTCCATGCCTTGGCGGGTGCGCACGAACAGGCGGTCCTCGAAGAGCTCGCGCAGCCGGGCCAGCGCATAGCTGACCGAGGGTTGGGTGACATAGAGACGCTCGGCCGTGTGGGTGACGCTACCGGTCTCGTAGAGCAGCACGAAGGTGCGCATGAGGTTGAGGTCGATCTGATTCATCACATAGATGGCTTTTATTTTTGATAGAAAAAGTATCGATTTGCTTGATTGTAGCAGGCGCGACTAGCGTGAAGGCACGCACCGAACAAGGACAAGGAATCAAGCATGCCGAGCGTTCACGCTGTCACCTATTCGCTCCTGCGTCATCAAGGAATCACCACCGTTTTCGGCAACCCTGGCTCCAATGAGCTGCCTTTTCTCAAGGGCTTTCCCGAGGATTTTCGCTATGTGCTGGGGCTGCACGAAGGTGTGGTGGCGGGGATGGCTGACGGCTATGCGCTGGCCAGCGGCCGACCCGCGTTCATCAACCTGCACGCCGCGGCGGGCACCGGCAATGCCATGGGGGCGCTGACAAACGCCTGGTACTCCCACTCGCCGCTGGTGATCACCGCCGGGCAGCAGGCGCGCTCGATGATCGGCGTGGAGTCGATGCTGGCCAACGTGGATGCCCCGCAACTGCCGAAGCCGCTGGTGAAGTGGAGCTACGAGCCGGCCTGCCCCGAAGACGTGCCCCGGGCGCTGAGCCAGGCCATTCATAGCGCCTCGCTGCCGCCACGGGGGCCGGTCTATGTCTCGATCCCCCACGACGACTGGGATCGCGAAGCGGGTGATGACGCGGCACTGGTCATAGAGCGCGAGATCGCCCACGCCGGAGTGCCATCATTAGAGCAGCTCAAGCGCCTGGCGCAGCGGCTCAATGCTGCCGAGAACCCGGTGCTGATACTGGGGCCGGAGGTCGATGCGCGCCAGGCCAACGGTCTGGCCGTGGAGCTGGCCGAGCGACTATGCCTGCCGGTTTGGGTAGCGCCTTCCGCCTCGCGCTGTCCGTTTCCCAATCGACACCCGTGCTTCCGCGGCGTGCTGCCGGCGGCCATTGCCGGCATTACCGCCCACCTGGAAGGGCACGATCTGATCGTGGTGGTCGGTGCGCCGGTGTTCCGCTATCACAAGTACGCACCCGGGCGTTATCTGCCCGAAGGGGCGGGCCTGGTGCATGTCACCGGCGATGCCAACGAGGCGGCTCGTGCTCCCATGGGCAATGCCCTGGTGGGCGACGTTCACGCCACACTTGAAGCGCTGCTGCCGCGCATCGAACAGAGCGCACGGGCCATGCCCGAAACGCTGCCCAGGCCGGCAGCAGTGGAAGACGGCGAGGGGCGCCTGGCCCCGGCCAACGTGTTCGACACCCTGGATGCGCTAGCGCCGGAAGACGCCATCTACGTCAAGGAGTCGACCTCGACGGTGGAGATTTTCTGGGAGCGCGTAGGCATGCGTGAGCCCGGCAGCTACTTCTTCCCGGCCGCGGGCGGGCTCGGTTTCGGCCTGCCGGCGGCGCTCGGTGTGCAGCTCGCCCAGCCCCGGCGTCAGGTCATCGGCGTGATTGGCGACGGCTCGGCCAGCTACGCCATCACCGCGCTGTGGAGCGCCGCTCAGTATCGCATTCCGGCGGTGCTGATCATCCTCAAGAACGGTACCTACGGCGCCCTGCGCGGCTTCGCTCAGCATATGAAGGTCGACGACGCCCCGGGGCTCGACGTGCCGGACATCGACTTCTGCGCCCTGGCCCGCGGCTACGGAGTCGAGGCACGTCTGGCCGATACCCACGAGGCTTTGGTCCAAGCGCTGCAAGAAGGCTTTGCGCTGGATCGCCCGCTGCTGATCGAGGTGCCGACCCTGCCCTCCTGATCTCGCATCACATCACCACTACAACGATAAGAGAGGACACACCATGAAACACGCCATCTCCCGCAGCCTGCTCGCCGCCTGTGCGGCGGGCATCGTCGTCAGCGCCCACGCCGATACTCTGCGCATGTCCCACTTCTGGCCGGCCAACTCCGACGTCAACAAGGAGATATTCGAGGCCTGGGCCAAGCACGTCGAGGAAGCCACCGGCGGCGAGCTGACCGTCGAGAACTACCCCTCCCAGACCCTGAGTCGCTCCGAGCAGGCCTACCAGGGTACGGTGAATGGCATCTCGGATATTGCCATCACCATGCAGGGCTATACCGCTGGCCGCTTCCCGCTGTCGGAGATCGTCCAGCTGCCGGGGGTTTCCGGCAGCGCTCCCCAGGGTGGCTGCATTCTGCAGACGCTGTACGACGAGGGTCACATCGCCGACGAGTACGACGACGTGAAGGTGCTCTACCTGTTCACCACCGGCCCCGCTTATCTGCACACCCGGGGCCATGCCATCGAGACGCCCGATGACCTGCGCGGCCTGCGCATCCGTCGTCCCAGCGACGTGGCCGGGGAGATCCTCGAGCGTCTGGGGGCCAATCCCGTGGGCATGCCGGCGCCGGACATCTACACCTCGCTGCAGCGCGGCGTGATGGATGGCCTGAGCTTCCCCTGGCAGGCGATGAAGACCTTCGGCATCAACGAGCTGGCCGATCATCATCTCGAGGTGCCTTACTACACCGGCGTGGCGGTGGCAGTCATGAATCATGCGAGCTACGAGCGTCTTTCGCCGGAGCAGCAGGCTGCCATCGACGAGGTCAGCGGCATGGCCTGGACCCGTCGGGCCGGCGAGGTGTATGCGCGGCTGGATCGAGAGGGGCGCGAGGAGGCCGAGGCTCAGGGCGGCACCATCAACACGGTGGAAGACCCCTTGAACGATCCTGAGTGGTCGGGTCCGCTCAACGAGGGAACGGAGGCCTACCTGGTTCGCCTCGAGCAGCGCGGTATCGACAATGCGCGCGAGGTCTACCAGCGGGCGCTCGAACTGCGTGACGAGTGCCCCGTGGAACCAGATTGAGTGCGCGACTAAAGTCCCAACCCGATACGGGAAAAGTCCAAGTAATCCCGCTGATATTGCCTTATGCAGCCGTTGGCTTCGGGGAGAATGAGAAGCGGGCAATGCTGAAAACAACGCAACGGAGTGACCCATGACGACCCTCGGATTGCTGATCGGCGGCCAGGCCAAGGCTGCCTCTGGAGAAGGAACGTTCGAACGTCGCAACCCTTTCACCGGTGAGGTGGCGACCACGGCGGCGGCGGCTTCGGTGGAGGATGCCAAGGCGGCGGCGGATGCCGCGGGCCGCGCCTTCGCGACCTGGTCGCAAACGGGCCCCGGCGAGCGGCGTGGCAAGCTGCTCAAGGCGGCGGAGCTGATGGAAGCGCGCCAGGCGGAGTTCATCGAGCGCATGGTGAACGAGACCGGCGCCACGCCGGGCTGGGCCGGCTTCAACGTGATGGTGGCTGCCGGCATGCTGCGCGAGGCGGCATCGCTGACCACCCAGATCCAGGGCGACGTGATCCCTTCCAACGTACCCGACAACCTGGCCATGGGCATCCGCGTGCCCTGCGGCGTGGTGGTGGGTATCGCGCCGTGGAACGCGCCGATCATCCTCGGTACCCGCGCCGTGGCCACACCGCTGGCGTGCGGCAACACGGTGATCCTCAAGGCCTCGGAGCAGTGCCCGGCGACCCACCACCTGATCGGCGAGGTGCTGGTGGAGGCCGGCCTCGGTGAGGGCGTGGTCAACGTGGTCACCAATGCGCCCCACGAGGCCCCGCAGATCGTCGAGACGTTGATCGCCCACCCCGAGGTGGCGCGCATCAACTTCACCGGCTCAACCGGGGTGGGGCGGATCATCGCCGAGAAGGCCGCACACCATCTCAAGCCGGTGCTGCTGGAGCTGGGCGGCAAGGCGCCGTTCCTGGTGCTGGACGACGCCGATCTGGATGCCGCGGTGGATGCGGCGATCTTCGGTGCTTTCTTCAACCAGGGACAGATCTGCATGTCCACCGAGCGGCTGATCGTCGACGCCTCGGTGGCCGATGCCTTCGTCGACAAGCTGGCCACCCGCGCCGCGGCGCTCAAGGTCGGCGATCCGCGCGGCGAGGGCAACGCTCTGGGCACCCTGATCAACGCCGAGTCGGGGCAGAAGCTCAATGCGCTGCTCGACGATGCCGAGAGCCACGGTGCGCGCCTGGCCGCCGGCGGCCGGGCCGACGGGGTGATCATGCCGGCCACGGTGGTGGATGGCGTGACCCCGGCCATGCGTCTCTACAGCGAGGAGTCGTTCGGGCCGGTGGTGGCGGTGATCCGCGTCGATGGCGAGGAGGAGGCGATTCGCATCGCCAACGACAGCGAGTATGGCCTCTCGGCGGCGGTGTTCAGCCGCGACACGGCGCGGGCGATGAAGGTGGCCGGCAAGATCCGCTCGGGCATCTGCCATATCAATGCGCCAACGGTACACGACGAGCCGCAGATGCCTTTCGGTGGCACCAAGGCCAGCGGTTACGGGCGCTTCGGCGGCAAGGCGGGCATCGAGGAGTTCACCGAGCTGCGCTGGATTACGGTGCAATTGGGCCCACGACACTATCCCATTTAGGCTCGCCCGAAAACTGGCTGCGCTCGATCATACTGCGTGGGGGCGGTTGTTGCCGCCCCCATGCTTTTCCGGCGACGGGCTTCAGTTGCCCTTGCGGTGATCGATGATACGGTCGAGCAGGTCGAGCAGCCATTCGCGCTCGCCCTCTTTCATGAACTTGTCGAAGCGGTCTTCGCCCGCCGAGACCTTGCGGTTGAGCCGCTCGGTGAACTCCTTGCCCTTTTCGGTCAGGTAGAGCGCATAGGAGCGGCGGTCGTTCTTCGACTTGCGCCGCTCCACCACTTCCATGCTCTCCAGCTTGTCGATGGCCGCCACCATGGCGGAGCGGTCCACGTTCAGGGCCGTGGAAACCGCCGACTGGGTCAAGCCAGGGTTGTGGTAGATGATGGCGAGGATGCTGAACAGTCCGGGCGTGATGCCCTCCTGCGCACAGGCCTCGAAGAAGACGTCGAAGTAGACGAGCTGCGCCCGGCGTAGCTTGTAGCCGAGGCGGGATTGCAGCATGGAGTAGTCGATTCCGTTCTGGTCGTCGTTGCTCATGAATATGTGGGTCCTGACCTAGGGTGAGCCACGCGGGCGGAGCAGTGAATAGCCTATCGGATAGCAGCTGGCGGGGCTGCCTGGGTACCAACTTTAGTCGTATCCAAGCGTGATGGGCATCGCCCGATGTGCCGCATATCTTTTTGATATTCTTTGGTTTTCCTCGCCTGCTGCTGGCATTCCCAAGCATAATGTTATGGTGGTTAAATGTTTGACTATCCAACAATTTAAAAAAATACTGGACCCATGTTACCAAGGCTCCCAGGCCGAGGGTAGCGAATGCCCCTTTCGACCCCTGACAACGATCACAACAGCAGGAGCGCCCATGCTTCACCCCTTTCGCGATGTTCACCTGGGCACTGCCACTGCCCGACTGGTCTCGCGCGATGACGGCACCCAACTGCTCAGCATCGAGGAACCTCTTGGCGACTATCCCGCTACGCTGCTCGAGTGTCTGGAGCGCTGGGCCCGCGAGGCGCCGGAGAGAACCTTCGTGGCGCGCCGCGACGCAAGTGGCGAGTGGCAGCGCCTGAGCTATGCCGACACCCTGAGCCGCGTGCGCTGCCTGGCCCAGGCGCTGCTCGATCACGAGCTGAGCGTCGAGCGGCCGCTGGTCATCCTCAGCGGCAACTCCATCGAGCACCTGCTGCTGGCCCTGGCGGCCATGTACGTGGGCGTGCCGTTCGCTCCCATCTCGCCGGCCTATTCGCTGGTCAGCCGCGACTACGCCAAGCTGCGCCATATCGTCGAGCTGCTGACCCCCGGCCTGCTGCTGGTCGACAAGGCCAAGGATTTCGCGCCGGCGCTGGCGGCGGTGCAGCCGGCCGACTGCGGTTGCGTGGCGGTGGATACCACCGGCTTTCCCGGCATCGATGCCTTCGAGTCGCTGCTGGATACGCCCCCCACCGAGGCGGTGGAGGCGGCCCGCGCGGCGGTCACTCCCGATACCATCGTCAAGTTTCTGTTCACCTCGGGTTCCACCGGCATGCCCAAGGGGGTGATCAATACGCACCGCATGCTCTGTTCCAACCAGGAGATGCTGGCGTCGCTGATGCCCTTCATGCGCGACGAGCCGCCGGTGCTGGTGGACTGGCTGCCGTGGAACCACACCTTCGGCGGCAACCACAACGTCGGCATCGTGCTCTACAACGGCGGCAGCCTCTATATCGACGACGGCCGCCCGGTGCCGGGGGAGTTCGAGAAAACCATCGCCAACCTGCGCGAGATCGCGCCCACGGTGTACTTCAACGTGCCCAAGGGCTTCGAGATCCTGGTGGATTACCTGAAGCGCGAGGATGCCCTGCGCGAGACCTTCTTCTCGCGGCTCAATCTGATGTTCTTCGCCGCCGCGGGGCTCTCCCAGCACATCTGGGACGAGCTCGACCGGCTGGCCGTCCAGACCCTGGGCTGCAAGGTGGGCATGCTCACGGGGCTGGGCGCCACCGAGACTGCGCCCTCGGCCATGTTCGCTTCGCTGGAGGAGTCCAAGTCGGGCGTGGTGGGCCTGCCGGCCCGCGGTGTGACGATCAAGCTGGTGCCCAACAGCGGCAAGCTGGAGTGCCGGGTGAAGGGGCCCAGCGTGATGCCGGGCTACTGGCGCCAGCCGGAGCTCACCGCCAAGAGCTTCGACGAGGAGGGTTTCTACTGCCTGGGCGATGCGGTCAAGTTCATCGACCCGGACGACCCCCAGCGCGGCATGCGCTTCGACGGTCGCATCTCCGAGGACTTCAAGCTCGATACGGGCACCTGGGTCAGCGTCGGGCCACTGCGGGCGCGCATCATCGAAGCCGGTGCCCCCCACGTGAAGGACGTGGTGATTGCCGGCATCGACAAGCCCTATATCTCGGTCATGGTGTTCCCGGATCTGGAGAAGTGCCGCGAGCTGGCGGGGCTGGACCGCGAGGTCGATGCCGCCACGGTGCTGGCAAGCGAGCCGGTGCGCGAGCGCTTCCGGCAGATGCTGCGCGACCTGGACGCTCACAGCACCGGCAGCTCCACCCGGGTGCGGCGGCTGGTGCTGCTCGACGAGCCGCCGCGGCTGGATGCCCATGAGATCACCGACAAGGGCTCGATCAACCAGCGTGCGGTACTCGATAACCGGGCCGCCATCGTCGACGAGCTGTATCGCGAGCCACCGCCGCCGAGCGTCCTGCAGCTCGGCTGAGGCCGATATCACGTGCCTCGATTCCGCTGAGCTCTCCTGTAGAGCAACACCGGCTGCATGTCTGACGCCCCGTCCTGGAAGCCGGGGCGTTCCTCGTTCTGGTAAGCGAGCACCTCGTTTCAGCATCTACGGCATTCGACTTTAGCAAGGGAGAGCGTGTGAGCGATTGCCGATACACACCCTGAAAAACCCTGCAACTCTTTGTATGAATTGTATTTTTCCATTCGTCAATATTGTTCGTTATGCGGACGATATGTTGATATAAACATTGTGTTTGACAACAATTTGTTTGTTGGAAAGTATTGTTGTGCAGCGTTTGAGCGCGCTGCTCGCCAACAAGACACACAATGGGAACACACAATGACAACGCTCCAACGACTGACCTTGACGCCTCTCGCTTTCGCCCTGGCCGCTGCGGTTTCCGGCCAGGCCCTGGCCGACACCCACCACAGCGGCCCCACCTTCTCCGGCAACGTGACCGGCGGCGTACTCGACGTAAGCGACCGCGACCTCGATCTCTGGGCCTTCCGGGCCGAGGCCGGCGTAGGTGGGGTGTACACCGTCAATCCCAGCCTGCGCATCCGCTACGACCTGGTGGCCGACTTCGCCAATGCCATCAACTCCGTGGACGAGCAGACCTGGACGCCGGGCGCCCACCGTCAGGACGACGGCGAGATCTACCTCCGCACCGCCCGCGTGCTGCTGCTGACCGACTTCGGTAGCTTCGGCTTCCAGCCCCGCGTGCCCTCCGGCTTCTGGCACCAGATCTACAACAACATCGACACCTTCGAGTACAACCGCTTCCATGCCCAGACCGGGCAGAACGCCATCTTCGGCCAGGCCGAGCAGGGCAGCGACGTGCTCTCCTACGGCACACCGGTATTTGGTGGCGGCTTCCAGTTCATTGGTGCCGTACTCACTACCAATGCGCAGAATGACCAGGACTTCGATGTCTATACCGGGCGCCTGATCTATAACCAAGGGCCGCTCAACTTCGGCATCGGCCATACCCAGGTGCGCCGCCCGGGCATCGACAACCTGCACCGCACTTCCTTCGGCATCGGCTACGACTTCGGCATGGTGCAGTTGGGCGGGGTCTACGAGCACAACGACGACCGCGAGGACAGCGGTGCCGCTTCCGACTTCGATGCCTGGGGCGTGAACGTCTCGGCCAATCTGAGCGATGCCTGGTCGGTCTCTCTGGGCTACGCCGAGAACAACCGCAACTTCGATCTCGACAACGACGCCTGGGTGGGTGTCGTGCGCCACCACTTCAACGACAAGGTCTACGGCTTCCTCGAAGCGGGCCGCTACGACCGCACCGACAACAACGTGGCGGCGGGCCTCAGCGTCAGCTTCTGAAGGTAGTGCACTCTGTGTCCGACTAGCTTGCTTTCGGCCCGGCGAGAACGCGACTCGCCGGGCCTTTTATCGATTCCCGTCTCGAGAGGTCGTAGGTCAAGCGCACTTAGACCAAGGTCGGGTATCGAGAGGGGTTGATGAGTGGACTATAATCAGCTCAAAGATAGATGATAAGAACCATTGTTTAACATACAAACAAATATAACCCATCTGGAGACACCCATGACGAATCACACGCTGCTCAAGACCGCTGCCATTGCCGTCACCGTCGGAAGTCTGGCGCTCGCCAGCCATGCCCAGGCCCGTGAGCTGCGCATGGCGCCAGGGGTGCCGCCCGCTCATCCCGCCTACAACCCGATGTTCACCCAGTTCGCCGAGCGCCTGGAGGAGAAGACGAACGGTGAGCTGAGGGGCAATCTGCTGGGCACCGAGGTGGCCAACATCGGCAACATGCGCAACGCCATCCGCAGCGGCCTGGTGGAGGCGGGGCTGTTCCTGCCGGCCTATTTCCCGGCCGACCTTCCCGAGATCAACCTGGTCGGCGACATGGCCTTCCTAGGCACCACGCCCCATGCCATGGCGGCGGCAGTCACGGAATATATCGTCACCTGTGCGGAATGTCAGGAAGAGCTCAAGGCGCTGGGTATCGTCTACACCAGCTCGCATGCCTCGGATCTCTATCGCATCCTGAGCACCAAGCCGGTGCGTTCCCTCGCCGATCTGCGCGGCCTGCGCATGCGCGTCGGCGGCCCGCAGTACTCGCGCTGGGCCGAATCGGTCGGCCTGACACCGGCGACCATGTCGGTGGGCGAGACCTACGAGTCGCTCTCCCAGGGTGTGATCGAGGGCACCATCGCCTCCATCGCCGACATCATCTCCTTCCGCCTCGACGACGTGCTCAATTACGTGACCGACGTCGAGCTGGGCACCTTCCACAGCACCATCTCCCACGCCGTCGGCCAGCAGGCATGGGACAGCCTGACAGAGGAACAGCGTGAAGCGATGATCCACGCTTCCGTCGAGGCGAGCGCCGCCATCACCCAGCGCTGGGGTTACGAGATGGCCGAGGAGGCGCGCGAAATTGCCAAGGAGAGCGGCATCGAGATTCTCGAGCCCGAGCAGGATCTTCTCGATGCCATTCCGGCCTTTATCGAAGAGGACCTGGTCTACGCCGCGGAGCAGGCCGAAAGGCGTCACGGTGTGCAAGACGCCGAGGCCAAGATCGAGCGCTTCCAGGCGCTGGTCGACAAGTGGACCGAGATGGTCGAAGAGATCGGCGACGATCACGAGGCCATTGCCGAGGCCATGAAGCGTGAAATCTTTAGTGACGTCGACTTCGCCACCTACGGCAGCTGAGTAGGTCGTGTACCCCACGAATGGCCGGCCTTCGGGCCGGCATTCGTGCAGTGTTTTCCTTGATGTAGGAGACGCCCCATGGCTGTGTTATATCGCCTGACCAACCTCGCCGCTGTCGGCTTGGCGCTGCTGGGCACTTTGGGGATTCTGCTGATGGTGGTGCACATCACGCTCGATGTGGTGCTGCGCTCGACGCTGTCGATCTCCATTCCCGCCACGCTGGAACTGGTGACCCGCTACTACCTGATCACCCTGGCATTGCTGCCGCTGGGCTGGGTCGAGTGGCGCCGCAACATGATCAGCGTCGAAGCGCTGGAAGGCCTGATGGGCCCCAGGCTGATCCGCATTTCCGACGTTCTGGTATCGCTGCTCTCGGCGGCCATCTACGCCACGCTGGCCGTGGCTACCTGGGGCAAGGCCATGGAGCAGTACCAGATCGGCGCCTACGTCATGTCACTCAACGTGCCGATGCCCGTCTGGCCGACCTATTTCGTACTGCCCGTGGCCTTTGCGCTGGCTGCATTGGTCTGCCTGGTCAGGCTGCCGCTGCTGGCGACGGGAACGACGTACGATTCTCCCGCGCAAGAGGAAAGGTAATTTCATGTCCGTTGCGACCGGTTTCTATGGATTGATTATCCTCCTTGTCCTGCTGGCGCTTCGCGTGCCGGTTGCGCTTGCCCTGGTGTCGGTCTCATTGGGCGGCATGACCATGATGTTCGGCTGGAACACCGCCATCGGCATGCTCTCCTCGACGCCCTATGAGTTCATCGCCAAGTGGACGCTCAGTGCGGTACCCATGTTCCTGCTGATGGGCTTCGTCTGCTACCACGCCGGGCTGACCAACGGCCTGTTCAATGCAGCCAAGGTGGTGTTCCGCTGGCTGCCGGGCGGCGTGGCCATCTCCAGCATCTTTGCCAGCTCCGGCTTTGCCGCGGTGAGCGGTTCCAGCGTCGCCTGCTCGGCGGCCATGGGGCGCATCGCGATTCCCGAGATGGTGAAGGGCGGCTACAAGCCCAGCTTCGCCTGCGGCACCATTGCCGCGGGTGGCACCATCGGGGCGCTGATTCCCCCCAGCATCCTGATGATCGTCTACGGCGTGTTCGCCCAGGTCTCGATCACCCAGGTGTTCCTGGGCGGCATCACCATCGGCCTGCTGACCGCGGTGAGCTACTGCATCGTGATCCTGGTGGTGAGCTGGTTGCGCCCCGACATCGTGCCCCGGGAGGCCGTTGGCGCCCGCGAGGTGTCTCCGCGTCAGGCGCTGCTCGATATCTGGCCGGTGCTGGCGCTCGGGGTGCTGGTGTTCGGCGGGCTTTTCTCCGGCTTCTTCACCGCCACCGAGGCCGGTGCCGTCGGCGCTGCCGGGGCGATTCTTATCGGCCTGGTGCTGCGGCGGCTGAATGGCAGGGCCATGAAGGCGGCGCTGCTCGAGACGCTCTCCACCACCTCGGCGCTGCTGATCATCGGCGTCGGTGCCAGCATGTTCACCATGTTCCTGAGCCTGAGCGGTGTGGCCGGCTACATCACCGGTGCCGTCAGCGGCTGGGACCCCACCTATCTGGAACTGATGCTGGTGGTGGTGTTGATCTATCTCTTCCTCGGGCTGTTCATGGAGCCGTTCGGCGCCATGCTGGTGACCCTGCCCGTGCTGCTGCCGATCTTCGAGCTGTATGACGTCAGCCTGATCTGGTTCGGCGTGCTGCTGGTCAAGCTGCTGGAGATCGGCATGATCACGCCGCCGGTGGGCATGAACATCTTCGTGATCAAGGGCGTGGCCGGACAGTACGCCTCGCTGATGGACATCTTCCGCGGCGTTTCGACCTTCCTGGTGGCCGACATCCTGGTGGTGGCCCTGGTGATCTTCTATCCCCAGATCGTGCTGGTGTTGACCAGCGGCTGACGGGAGCGCCCCGCTAGCCGGGGCGTTCGAGTGGGAGATCCATGAGTCAGTATGTTTGTTGATTCAACAATATATAGCGCCATGCTATTGGTGTTTCCGCAAGAGGGCCGACAAGAGTGAAGCCGACAAGTGTGAACAAGATCATCGACAGCGCTACCGCGGCGAACCTGATCCAGGACGGCGATACGGTCATCTGGACCACCGCCGGCCTGTGCGGCTTCGCCGAAGCCGTGGCCACGGCCCTGGAGCAGCGCTTCCTCGAGACCGGGGCGCCCCGCAACCTCACCGTGGCGCACAGCTGCGGCTGCGGCGACGGCAAGAGCCGCGGCATGAACCACCTCGGCCACGCCGGCCTGATCAGGCGCTTGATCAGCGGCCACACCGGCCAGGCGCCGCGCATGGGCGAGCTGATTCGCGAGAACCGCGTCGAGGGCTACCTGCTTCCCCAGGGCGTGCTGGCGCACCTGTGGCGCCATATCGCCGGCAAGAAGCCCGGCGTGCTCAGCAAGGTGGGGCTCGGCACCTTCGTCGACCCGCGCCTGGAGGGGGGCAAGGCCAATAGCGCCGCCGAGGAGGATCTGGTCAAGCTGGTCGAGCTGGAAGGCGAGGAGTGGCTGCTCTATCGCACCTTCCCGGTGGATGTGGCAGTGATTCGCGCCACCACCGCCGACGAGCGCGGCAACCTGAGCATGGAGCGCGAGGCGCTGTTCCTCGAGCAGCTCTCCATGGCCCAGGCGGCCAGGAACTGCGGCGGCATCGTCATCGCCCAGGTGGAGTACCTGGCCACCCAGGGCAGCCTGCACCCCAAGCAGGTCAAGGTGCCGGGCGACCTGGTCGACTACGTGGTAGTGGCCGAGCCCGCGCACCACATGCAGACCATCACCACCACCTACAACCCGGCCCTGGCCGGCGATCTCAAGGTGCCGCTGGGCGGCATCAAGCCGCTGCCGCTGGACCCGCGCAAGGTGATCGCCCGGCGCGCCGCCATGGAGCTGGTGCCGGGCGGGGTGGTCAACCTCGGCATCGGCATGCCGGAAGGGGTCTCCAGCGTGGCGGCGGAAGAGGGCGTCAGCGACCTGATGACGCTGACCACCGAACTCGGCACCTACGGCGGCGTGCCGGCCAGCGGCGGCGATTTCGCCACCGCCTACAACGCCGAGGCGATCATCGATCACGGCTATCAGTTCGACTTCTACGACGGCGGCGGCCTGGCCGTGTGCTTCCTGGGGCTGGCCCAGACCGACCACGAGGGCAACCTCAACGTCAGCAAGTTCGGCGACAAGGTGGTGGGGCCGGGCGGCTTCATCAACATCAGCCAGAACGCTCGCAAGGTGGTGTTCTGCGGCACCTTCACCAACGGCGGCAAGGTGGCGGTCGAGGGCGGCAGCCTGCGGATTCTCGAGGAGGGGCCGCGGCGCAAGTTCGTCCAGCGCGTCGATCAGATCACCTTCAGCGGTCGCTACGCCCATGAGACCGGCAAGCCGGTGCTGTTCGTCACCGAGCGCTGCGTGTTCGAGCTGCTCGACGGCGAGATCACCCTGACCGAAATCGCCCCCGGGCTGGACGTCGAGCGCGACATCCTGGCGGCCATGGACTTCGTGCCGCGCATCGCCAGCGAGCTGCGCGAGATGCCGGCGGAGCTCTTCCAGCCCCAGTGGGGCGGCCTGCGCGCGCACCTGACCCGCGACTGAACAGCATTTGGAGATCGGACATGTTCAAGAACGCCTACATCCCCTACGGCGGCTACTACACCACCCCTTTCTGCAAGTGGATGGGCAGCCTGGCCAACGTCAACTCCATCGAGCTGGGTGCGGCCACCAGCAAGCGCTGGTTCGCCGCCCGCGAGATCGATCCCACGCTCATCGACTATCTCTATCTGGGGGTGTCAGTGGGGCAGAAGTCGATCTTCTACGGCGCGCCCTGGGCCGCGGCCATGATGGGCGCCGGCCAGGCCCCGGGGCAGAACATCACCCAGGCCTGTGCGACCGCAACTACTGCGGTATTCAATGCCGCCCTGGCGGTGGACTCCGGTAGCTTCGACACCACCTACTGCCTGCTGGCCGACCGGCCCTCCAACGGCCCGCACACCATCTGGCCCAACCCCAACGGGCCGGGCGGCGAGGTGATCGCCGAGAACTGGAACATGGACAACATCGCCGCCGACCCGGCCACCGGCAAGGACATGCTGACCACCGCCGAGAACGTGGCACGGGAGCACGGCTTCAGCCGTGAGCAGGCAGACGAGCTGACCCTGCGGCGCTACGAGCAGTACGCCGAGGCCCTGGCCAACGAGCGCGCCTTCCAGAAGCGCTACATGTTCCCGGTGGAGGTGGCGGTCTCGCGCAAGGAGACCAAGCTCGTCGAGGCCGACGAAGGGGTCACCGCGACCTCCGCCGAGGGACTCGCCAAGCTGCGCAGCGTGCAGCCGGACGGTATCCATACCTACGGGGCCCAGACCCACCCGGCCGATGCCAACGCCGGCATTCTGGTCACCACCCACGAGCGGGCCGTCGAGCTCAGCCGCGACCCGCAGATGGCGGTGCAGGTGGTGGCTTACGGCCATGCCCGCACCAAGCCGGCACACATGCCGATGGCGCCGGCCACTTCGGTCAAGCGCGCGCTCGACCGGGCGGGCCTGACGATCGATCAGATCAAGACGATCAAGAATCACACGCCCTTCATCGCCAACGACCTGCACCTGTCCAAGGCGCTGGGGCTAGATGCCCACACCTTCAACAACTACGGCACCTCGCTGGTCTACGGCCACCCCCAGGCGCCGACCCTGGCGCGGCTGCTGATCGAAGCCATCGAGGAGACCGCACTCAAGGGCGGCGGCTACGCCCTGGTGACCGGCTGCGCCGCCGGCGACTCCGCCGCGGCGCTGATCGTCAAGGTGGGGTAAGGCTGGTGGGGAGAGGGCCTAGGGCCCTCTCTCAAAGTCCTTTCTCGGAAAAGCGGCTCAGCACCGCGCCGGCATGGCGCAGCGTGTGACCGTGGGCGCGGGCCTGGGGTGCCTGGGTGGCCAGGTAGAAACGGGCCAATTCGCTCAGCCCCGTCAGGTAGTCGAGGTCGCCGTCGCCTGCTGCGCGGCGGGCCTCGGCGGCCAGCGCCAGGCGGGCCATCTGCCAGGCGCCGCAGGCGATGCCGAGCAGGTGCAGCAAGGGCACGGCACCGGCATAGAGCTCAGCGGTGTCGGCCTTGTGGGCCAGCAGCCAGTCGGCGCTCTTGTCGAGCAGGGTGGCCTGGTCGTGGAGCGGCTGCGCCAGGTCGCCGAGGTTGGCATCAGATTCGAGCCGAGCGGCCGTCTCGTGGATATCCGCAATCAGCTCGCGCAGGGTGGCGGCGTCCTCACGCAGGATCTTGCGCCCCAGCAGGTCGTTGGCCTGGATGCCGGTGGTGCCCTCGTAGATGGTGATGACGCGGGCGTCGCGGAACAGCTGGGCCACCCCGGTCTCCTCGACGAAGCCCATGCCGCCGAAGACCTGGATCGCCTCGTCGCAGAGGTCGTTACCCACCTCGGTGCACCAGCCCTTGGCCACCGGCATCAGCAGATCGACGTAGCGGCGGTACTTGTCGGCGACTTCGGCCTCGGGGTGGTGACGGGCGAGGTCGAACCAGCCGGCGGCGCTGTAGAGCAGGCCGCGCGTGGCCATCAGCCGGGCGCGCATCGACACCAGCATGCGCTTGACGTCGGGGTGGACGATGATGGGCTGGCCGACTTCGCCGCTGACGATATCGCGCCCCTGCACACGCTCCCGGGCGTAGGCGAGGGCGGCCTGATAGGCGCGCTCGCCCAGCGCCAGGCCCTGGATGCCCACGTTGAAACGGGCCTCGTTCATCATCACGAACATGGTGGCCAGGCCCTGGTGCGGTGCGCCGACCAGATAGCCCAGGGCGCCGCCGTCGTCGCCGTAGCTGAGGGTGCAGGTGGGGCTGCCGTGGATGCCCATCTTGTGCTCGATGGCGATGCAGCGGATGTCGTTGCGCTGTCCCGGCTCGCCCCGTTCGTCGAGCAGATACTTGGGCACCAGGAACAGCGACAGCCCCTTCACCCCCGGCGGGGCGTCGGGCAACCGGGCCAGCACCAGGTGCACGATGTTGGGGGTGAGCTCGTGCTCGCCGTAGGAGATGAAGATCTTCTGGCCGAACAGGCGGTAGGCGTCATCGCCCTCGGGCTCGGCGCGCATGCGCGTGGCGGCCAGGTCGGAGCCGGCCTGGGGCTCGGTGAGGTTCATGGTGGCGGCCCACTCGCCGCTGACGATCTTGTCGAGCCAGGTGGCTTTTTGTGCCTCGCTGGCGGCGATGGTCAGCGCCTCGGTCTGGCCCACGTTGAGCTGGGGCAGCATGGCGAAGGCCATGTTGGCCGAGAACCACATCTCCCACACCGGGGTGGAGACCAGCTTGGGCAGGCCCTGGCCGCCATGCTCCGGCGGCAGCGAGAGGCCGATCCAGCCGGCCTCGCGGAACTGGTCGTAGGCCGCCTGCCAGCCCGCGGGAGTGACCACTCGCTCGCCTTCCAGGCGGCAGCCCTGCTGGTCGCCGACCGGGTTGAGCGGGGCGAGCACGCCGGCGGCGAACTTGCCGGCCTCCTCCAGCACGGCGCTGACCAGATCCGGCGAGGCGTCCTCGCAGCCGGGCAGCTCGCCGATCTGCTCGAGACCGGCCAGCTCCTCGAGGATGAACTGCATATCGCGCAGCGGTGCCTGGTAATCGAGCATGCGATGGACGTTCCTCGTTGCTGGCCGGACGTAGATAGGGTCTGGATCTGGTGGGGGTGGGCTATCCCGGTGGGCAGGCCTTCGCGAAGGCGCTGTGAACCCTTCCCTGGGCGCTACTTTTGCCATCCATGGCAAAAGACCTTCGCTACGACCTGCCCGCCGGCGCCCACCGAGAACGGTGCCGAAGAAGGGGCTTTTACCTCGGAGCCATACGGATCGCCCCATCTACTCGAATGGTCTCGCCGTTGAGCATGGGGTTGTCGACGATATGGCAGGCCAGGCGCGCGAATTCGTCGGGCTCGCCCAGGCGGTTGGGGAAGGGGATGGACGCGGCCAGGGATTGCTGCGCCTCTTCCGGCAGCGCCTCCATCAGCGGGGTCCTGAACAGTCCCGGGGCGATGGTCATGACGCGGACACCGTGGCGGGCCATCTCCCGGGCGATGGGCAGAGTCATGGCGACGATGCCGCCCTTGGAGGCTGCATAGGCTGGCTGGCCGATCTGGCCGTCGAAGGCCGCCACCGAGGCGGTGTTGACGATTACTCCGCGCTCGCCGTCGGCCTGGGGCTCGCCCTTGGCCATGGCGGCGGCGGCCAGGCGCAGCATGTTGAAGGTACCCAACAGGTTGATATTGACGATGCGGGCGAAGGCTTCCAGCGGCAGCGGCTCGCCGTGACGATCGACCACCTTGGCGGGATCGCCGACCCCGGCGCAGTTGATCAGCCCGTGCAGGCCGCCGAAGGTGTCCACGGCCAGCGCTACCACGGCCTGGGCATCGGCCTCGCTGGTAACGTCGGTGCGGCGGAACAGCGCGCGGTCGGTGGCGCTCCTGGCGTTCAGCTCGCCCGCCAGCGCTTCGCCGCGCTCGGCATTGAGATCGGCGATCACCACGTTGCCGCCGGCATCGTGCAGGGCGCGGGCGGTGGCTTCTCCCAGCCCCGAGGCGCCGCCGGTGACGATGAAGGTGTTGTCCTGAAACTTCATGGTGTTCTCCTCAGGTGCGCGGGCCCTGGCCTTTCTTGGTAAAGAAACTGCCGATACGTTCGGCCACCTCGGGGCTGGTCTGGGTCAGAGCGGCGGTCAGCGATTCCACGAACAGGCCGTCGTCGCTGGCCATGTTGTCGATGCGCGAGATGGCGGAGACCATGGCCCAGTTGGCCATGGGCGCGTTCTCGGCGATGCGCTCGGCCAGCTGGCGGGCCTTGTCGAGGCTCTCGCCGTTACCGACCACGTAGTGGGAGAGGCCGAGGCGCTGCCCTTCGTCGGCGTCCATGACGCGGCCGGTGAGCATCATTTCGCACATGCGACCGGGCCCGATGATGTTGGAGACCCGCACCGAGGCGCCGCCGCCGACGAAGATGCCGTGACGCCCTTCCGGCAGCTGATAGACGGTGCTGGATTCGGCGACCCGCACATGGGTGGCGGTGGCCAGCTCCAGGCCGCCGCCGATGACGGCGCCCTGCATGGCGGTCACCACCGGCAGGCCGCCGTTCTGCAGGCGATCGAAGATGCGGTGCCAGCCGCGAGAGTGCTGCACCACCCCGAAGGGGTCGCGATGCTGGTGTTCGGCGAGGTCCAGACCGGCGCAGAAGTGCTTGCCCTCGGCGGCCAGGATGATGACCCGCGCCTCTTGCGGCGTGGCCACCAGGGCCTCTTCCAGGGCGCTGAGCAGACGGTCGCTGACGGCATTACGCTTCTCCGGGCGCGCCAGGGTGATGGTGTAGATGGTGTCGTCCAGAGTCGTCTTGACGAGCGTTTCGGTCATGTGGGCCTCGGCAATAATCGTCAAGCTGAGCGCTTGTTGTTCGAAGATACTGTTGTGCATTTAAACAATAGGTAGGTTACAGCAGTTGCCGAGCCGGGTCATGCCTGCCTTTCTTCGACTTTGGTCTGATGGGAGAGAAACGAAGACGGCAGCCCGAAGGCTGCCGTCAACGAAGGATTACTTGGCGAGTAGCGGTGAAGAGTGAAGAACTCAGACGCGGCACTCGTCCTGTAGCGCGAGGGCGGCTTCGTAGATCTCCCTGCCTTCCTCGCCGACCTCATCCAGGTAGCGTTCGATGGTCTCGTTCAGCACCGGACCCCAGTCGGGATGCTCGAGGGCATCCTCGATGACCAGGAACTCGTGGCCGGCCTCTTCGGCGTCCTGACGGCCCTGGCGGATCAGCTCGTCGTAGACCTCCGCGGCGCGCAGCGACCACTCCAAGCCGCTGTGGTCGTCGATCACCTGTTGCAGCTCCTCGGGCAGGCTGTCGTAGGTGCGCTGGTTCATGGTGGCGAACAGCGACAGGTCGTACAGCGGCACCTCGGTGTGGTAGCTGGCCAGCTCGTTGAGGCGGAAGGTCTTCATGCCCTCCCAGTTGAAGCTCAGCCCGTCCACCACGCCGCGCTGCATGGAGGTGAAGACCTCCGGCGCCGGCATGCCCACGGCCTGGGCGCCGAGTCGGGTGAACATGTCGCCGACCACCGGCGTGGGACGGCGCAGGCGCAGCCCTTCCAGGTCCGCCGGCGTCTCGATCAGGCGCTCCTTGGTGTGCAGGTAGCCGGGGCCGGTGGTGAACATGAACAGCGGCCGGGTATCGGAATACTCCTCGTCGAAGTGGCCCTGCTCATAGAGCGACTGCAGGATGCACGAGCCCTGGCGGCTGCTGGCCGAGACGCCGGGCAGCTCGACCACCTGGGTCAGCGGGAAGCGACCGGCGTTGTAGCCCTGGGCGGTGGCGCCGATGTCGGCGATGCCGTTGACCACGCCCTGGTAGGCGTTGTCGGCACCGGTGAGGGTGGCGCCGGGGAAGATCTGCACCTGCAGGCGGCCCTCGGAGGCCTCTTCGACGCTCTCCGCCCAGGCCTGGAACAGCTCGCGGTCGATCAGCGAGCCGCCGGGCCAGACGTGGGCGATGCGCAGGGTGGTGGCCTCGGCCACAACGGGGGTGGCCAGGAGCGCCGCAGCCAGGGCGCCGGTGAGGGCGCTGTTCAGGGCATTTCTCCGCGCGCCCTTCTTGGAAAGGGGCTTGGAAAGGGCGGTCACGATCTTGCTGGGTGTCATGGGGGTGTTCCTCTTGTCGTTATGGGTGTCGTCATGTGAAGCACCTACAGGTCCAGCACCAGAACCTTGCTCTTGGCCCGCGAACAGCAGGGGGTGAACTGGTCGTTGGCGGCGTGCTCGTCGTCGTCCAGGTAGAGGTCGCGGTGGTCGGGCTCGCCCTCCAGCACCCGCGTCAGGCAGGTGCCGCAGACGCCCTGTTCGCAGGAGACCATGATCTCGATGCCGTTCTCGGCCAGCACCTGATGCACCGTCTTGTCGGCGGGCACGGTGAAGCTGGCGCCGCTGCTGGCGATCTTGACCTCGAAGCTGTCGTCGTCCGCGGTGTCGGTCACGGCCCCGGCGAAGTACTCGGTGTGCAGCCGTTCGCTGGGCCAGCCCGCCGCCTTGCAGGCCGTGAGCACCGCCTCGATGAAACCGGTGGGGCCGCAGACGTAGACCCGGGCGTCAGGATCCGGCGTGGCGACCAGCGTCTCGAGGTCCAGCTTCTGCTCCGCTGCGCCATCGTCGAAGTGGAAGTGGACCCGCTCGGCGAAGCCGGACTCGGCGATGCGCCGACGAAAGGCGGTGCGCTCCGGCGAGCGGGTGCAGTAGTGCAGCTCGAACTCGGCATCGGTGTGGGCCAGGCGCTCGGCCATGCACAGCAGCGGCGTGATGCCGATACCGCCGGCCAGCAGCAGGGTGCGCGCTGCCGGCTTGAGCGGAAAATGATTCTTGGGCGCGCTGATCTGAATCAGGTCGCCGACCTGGATCTCCTCGTGCATGGCCACCGAGCCGCCCCGGGAGGCGGGGTCGCGCAGCACGCCGATCAGGTAGCGGTCGCGCTCCTCGGGGTGATTGCACAGCGAGTACTGGCGAATCAGGCCGCTTTTGACCTGCACGTCGAGGTGGGCGCCGGCGCTGAACGCCGGCAGTGGCCGACCGTGGGGATCGGCCAGCTCGAAGGTGACGATGTCCCGGGCCTCGTCGTGGCGCGCCTTGACCTCGACGATCAGCGAGAGGGGAACGCTGCTCATGGGGTGACGCCCTCCCTGGCGGTTCGCTCCTCGGTGAGGATGCGGTCGATGATGCGCCTGGCCTGTACGCCGCCGCCGTCGATGTTGAGCTTGAGCAACTGGCGCTCCGGATAGCGCAGCAGGTTGCGCTGCTGGGCCTCGAGCATCTCCAGGTCCTCGGCGAAGATCTTGCCCTGGCCCTCGCGGATCTTTTCGGTGAGCTCGCCGTCCTCTGGCTTGAAGTTGCGCGCCATGCCCCAGAAGTACCAGATCGAGGTGTCGGTCTCGGGGGTAATGAAGTCGACCACGATGCTCGACGCCTTGACCGCGGCCGGGGCGTCGTAGCCGCCATTGCCGGCATGAGCCACGCCCACTTCGATATGGACGTGGCTCGGCGGGGTGAAGCGGCAGATCTGCCAGCGATCCACCGGCACGTCGTCGGCCAGGCCACAGCCGCGCAGTGCCGCCTGCCAGAAGGGCGGTGCCGGAATGTTTTCCATGTGGCGGCTGGTGATCACTTCGTCGCCCTCCACGGTGGTCTCGGGAGCGGCCTCCTCGATCTCCGGCTGGCCGATGCTGGAGGCGTGCACGTAGGTCTCATGGGTCAGGTCCATGAGGTTGTCGATCATCAGGCGGTATTCGCAGTGGATGTGATAGAGCCCGCCGCCGTAGGCCCAGTCGGGGCTGTTGGCCCAGTGCAGCTCGGGGATCAGGCTCGGGTCGGCCTGTTCGGGATCCCCCGGCCACAGCCACACGAAGCCGTGGCGCTCTACCACCGGGTAGGCGCGAATGCTGGGGAAGCCGCGCACGCGTTGGCCGGGCATGCCGGCGCACTTGCCGTCGCAGCCCATCTCCAGGCCGTGGTAGCCGCACACCAGCTTGCCGTCGCGGACGAAGCCCAGCGACAGCGGGGCGCCGCGGTGAGGGCAAAAATCCTCCACCGCAGCAACGCGGCCTTCGTCGCCGCGAAAGAGTACGATAGGTTCGTTGCAGATGGTGCGCCCCAGCGGCTTGTCCGCGATCTCGTCCGGGGTGCAGGCGACGTACCAGGTGTTCTTGGGGAAGGGGGGTTGAGTCACGGTTCTCTCCTCGGGAGCATGGATTTATTACTGCGCTCGATATCCTGGCCGCCGGCGGTGCTCGCTATCCTCATTGAGCTACAGTCAACTCCGGTAGCTGCGCTCCGGCGGCGGCCAGCCTCTCATCGCTCGCTACATAAATCAGTGCTCCCTTCTTTGCTGAGAATGTTATGTTTGGATCCAAAAGTAGAGCTTTTCAGCCTTGTGGTGGTCAACTTATGCTTTAGTTGGATCCATTGGTAATTTCGAAAGGGCAGCAAGGGTGGTGATCGAGTGAGCGACAGCGACAAGAGCGTGGTGAGCCGGTTGCGCAAGCTGATCGGCGAGGGCTTCTATCAGCCCGGTGAACGTATCGGCGAGGTGGCGGTGGCGGAGCAGCTGGGCGTCTCGCGCACCCCGGTGCGCCTGGCCTTCCGTACCCTGGAGCAGGAGGGGCTGCTGCAGCGGGCCGGCAAGCGCGGCTTCATGGTGCGGGAGTTCACCGAGGCGGACGTGCTCTGTGCGGTGGAGGTGCGCGGGGTGCTGGAGGGGCTGGCGGCACGGCGCCTGGCGGAGCAGGGGCTGAGCCCGGCGCTGGCCGAGGAGCTGACCGTTTGGATCCAAAAGGGGCGCGAACTGCTGGCCAAGGGCTATCTGGAGGAGCGTGACGTCGACGTCTGGAGCGAGCTCAATCGGCGCTTCCACGAAACCATCGTCGGCTCGGCCGGCAGCCCGGTGATCGGCGATGCCATCGCGCGCAACAACCATCTGCCGTTTGCTGCCGCGGACTCCATCGTCATCGACAGCGAGGCGCTCGACCGGGAGTACCGCAAGCTGCAGCTGGCCCAGACCCAGCACGAACTGGTGTTCCAGGCGCTGCGCCACGGCGAGGGTGCCCGCGCCGAGATGCTGATGCGCGAGCACGCCTTCATCGGCCTGCGCTACGGCGAGCTGCTGGGGTTGGGGCCTGGGTTCGGTCAGTCGCGAGCCGACGACTGAGCGCTACCTGGCTCCAGGGTGAGGCGCTTCGCGCCCTTGGTTTGTGTCACCTTACCTTCTGAAAAGTCCAAGTTGATACTTCATTTGTCCTATTTTGCAGGCAGGTGAGGGCTTTTCCTTTGTCAAAAACAACGAAAAATCCAAGCGACATAGACTAATGTCGATTATCGGGTGGGGCGGTGGTGGGGTAGCTTAGTCGCTAAGCCGAACGTGTGTTCGTGTTGCGAACAAAGGCGCTGCAAATCGACTACAACGACCCTTGGAGGCACCCATGAACCGTGTCCTGTCCCGCTGCCTGCTGGCGGCTTCCATCGCTGGGCTCACTGCGGCTTCCGCCGCCCAGGCTTCCACGACCCTGCGCATGTCGCATTTCTGGCCGGACGGTTCCGGCATCAACCAGGAGATCTTCCAGGCCTGGGCCGATGCCGTGCAGGAGGCTTCGGGAGGCGAGCTTACGATCGAGAACTACCCGTCTCAGACCCTGACCCGCGCCGATCAGGCCTACCAGGGCGCGGTCAACGGCATCTCCGACATCGCCATCACCGCCCAGGGCTACACCGCGGGTCGCTTCCCGCTGTCGCAGATCGTCGAGCTGCCGGGGGTTTCCGACACCGCCAGCCAGGGCGCCTGCATCCTGCAGACCCTCTATGACGACGGCCACCTCGCCAGCGAGTACGACGACACCAAGGTGCTGTTCATGTTCACCACGGGGCCGGGCTACCTGCACACCGTGGACAACGACATCCAGTCGCCCGCCGATCTTTCCGGCCTGCGCATTCGCCGCCCCACCGCCGTGGCCGGCGAGATGCTCGAGCAGCTCGGCGCCCAGCCCGTGGGCATGCCGGCGCCGGACATCTACACCTCGCTGCAGCGCGGCGTGATCGACGGCCTGAGCTTCCCCTGGGAGGGCATGAAGGTCTTCCGTCTCAACGAGCTGGCCAACTACCACACCCAGGTGCCGTTCTACTCGCTGATCTTCGTCGCCACCATGAACCAGCGCAGCTTCGACCGCCTGAGCGAAGAGCAGCAGGCTGCTATCGAGGCCAACATGGGCATGCAGTGGAGCGAAGTGGCCGGCGGCGTGTTCGACGGCCTGGATGAAGCAGGCAAGCAGGAAGCCGAGGAGGCCGGGCACACCATCCGCGTGATCGACAACCCGCTCGAACACGACGATTGGGCCGGTCCGCTCCAGGCGGGGATCGAGAACTACCTGAGCGAGCTCGAAGGCCGCGGCCTGGACAACGCTCGTGAAGTCTACGAAGCCGCCATGGCGGCGCGCGAGGCCTGCTCGGTCGAGCAGGGCTGAGCCGGGAGGCCATGATGCAACCCTTGCTGTTCGCAAGCCGCCAACTGGGGCGCCTGTGCCTGCTGGTGGCGGGTCTGGCGCTGCTGGCGCTGATGAGCGTGACCATCGTCGACGTGCTGCTGCGCCTGGCGTTCCGCCTCTCAGGCGGGGCGCTCAACTGGAGCGTGATCGGCAGCGTCGAGCTGGTGCGCTATCTGTTGATGTTCTCGCTGCTGGCAGCCATGGCCGCCAGCGTGGAGCGCAGCCAGGTGGTGGTGGAGGCCTTCTCCCACGGCCTCTCGCCGGTGCTCAAGGAGCGCCTGGGCGGCCTGTTCCTGCTCGGCTTCGTGGTGCTGGGCGCGGTGATGGCCATCGGCCTGTGGCAGGAGGCGGGCATTGCCGCCCAGCGCGGCCAGGTAACCCAGGACCTGAGGATTCCCATGGGGCCGATCTACCAGTTCGGTGCCGTGCTATGCGCGCTGCTGGCGCTGCGCAGCCTGCTGCATGCCATCCTGGGCGCCTTCTTCGCCACCGAGGGGGGAGGTGTCCATCATGAGTAGCGAGATGATCGGTGGCATCGGCCTGATCGGTCTGCTGGTACTGCTGATTCTGCGGGTGCCGGTGGCGCTGGCGATGCTGATCGTCGGTGTGGTGGGCTTCGCCCAGGTGATCTCCTGGGGCGCGGCGCTCTCCATGGTCAAGTCGGTACCGGTGGACGTGCTTTCCAGCTACAGCTTCAGCGCCATTCCGATGTTCATCCTGATGGGGGTGCTGGCCGCCCATTCGGGCATGGCGGGCATGCTGTTCAACTCCACGCGCACCATCTGCGGCGGCTGGAAGGGCGGCATGGCGATCGCCACAGTGGGCTCCTGCGGGGTGTTCTCGGCCATTTCCGGTTCGTCGCTGGCCACCGCCAGCACCATGACCCGGGTGGCCCTGCCCGAGATGGAGAAGCACGGCTACAAGCGCTCGCTGGCCACCGGCACGCTGGCTGCCGGCGGCACCCTGGGCATCATGATCCCGCCCAGCATCGCGCTGCTGATCTATGCCGTGATCACCGAGCAGTCCGTCGGCGACATGTTCGCCGCGGGCATCATCCCCGGCCTGATGGGGCTGGTCTTCTATGCCCTGACGGTGAGCGTGGTGATGCGCATCTGGCCCGACATGGCGGTGCCCGGCGAGTCGACCTCGCTGAGCGAGAAGCTGCGCTCGATCTCCGGGCTGCTGCCGTTCTTCGCCGTGTTCGTGATCATCATTGCCGGCATCTACCAGGGCATGTTCACGCCCACCGAGGGGGCCAGCGTGGGCGCCTTCGCCACCATGCTCTACGCCTTCTACAAGGGCATGCGCCTGGCCGGGCTGTGGCAGAGCGTGCGGGAGACCCTGGCGCTCTCGGCGGTGGTGTTCTTCATGCTGGTGGGGGCCGAGACGCTGGGCTACTTCATCTCGGTGTCCCGCATCTCCTTCACCATCAGCACCTTCCTCGGCGGGCTGGACGTGCCGACCATCGTCATTCTGCTGCTGATCCTGCTGCTCTACTTCGTGCTCGGCATGTTCATGGATTCCATCGCCATGCTGGTGATCACGGTGCCGGTGGTGTTCCCGATCATCACCATGCTCGGCATCGATCCGGTGTGGTTCGGTATCCTCACCGTGCTGACGGTGGAGCTGGGGCTGGTGACGCCACCGGTGGGCATGAACGTGTTCGTGATCAAGGCCATGGCGCCGCATGTGGGGCTGGGCGAGATCTATCGCGGCGTGGCGCCCTTCATCGTCGCCGACCTGCTGCGCCTGGCGCTGCTGATCGCATTCCCGGTGCTGTCGCTATGGATGCTGTAGCTATAGCCCCGCATCTCTGATCTCCTGCCCCGGTTCAGCCTAGCTGACCGGGGCCTTTTCATTCGGGCGAGGCTTCGGCGTGCTGGCGCAGGCGGAAGTCCCGCGGCGAGAGCCCGGTATTGCGCTTGAAGAATCGGGTGAAGTAGGCCGGTTCGGAGAAGCCGAGGCTGTCGGCGATCTGGCTGATGGTCATGTTGGTATAGGTGAGCTGACGCTTGGCCTCCAGCAGCAGGCGCTCGTGGAGCAGCTGTAGCGCACTACGATTCGCCAGGCGGCGGCACAGGGCGTTGAGGTGCGCACTGCTCATGCCGAGCCACTCGGCAAACTGCTCGACGCTGGGCTGCTGGCGGTACTGCGCCTCGATCAGGGTCTGGTACTGGGCGAGGTGCTCATGGCCGCGGTCGCGACTCCGCGGCTCCGCGGTGGCGGGGCCGTGCGGCTCGGCCAAGCGCGCGAGCTCCACGCACAGGGCCTGCACCAGCGCACCTAGCATGCGGTCGCGGCCCGGCGCGGGCCGGCGGTATTCGGTGTCGATCTGCTCAACCAGCGTGGCCAGGCGGCCTGCCTGGGCCGTTTGTTCCAGCGGGAAGTAGTTGGCCTGGCGGAGCGCCTTGGCCTGCTCCTCGAGCTGCTGGCCGAGCTGTTCGGCCAGCGGCTGGGCCAGGGTGACGATATGTCCTTCGATATCCTGCGAGAAGCGAAAGCCGTGAATGCTCATGGCAGGCACCACGATGGCCAGCGGCCCCTGCAGGGCGTGCTGGGTGCCCTCCAGCTCCAGCTCGACCCGACCACTGGCGATGTGCAGCACATGGACCAGATCGGCATGCCGGTGGGGGCGGATGTGCCAGTCGTGCAGCCGGCTGCGCTCGGGGATCGATTCGCAGTGCAGCAGGTCGGGTGTCGGCCAGGGGTGGGTCTCGCCGTAGAGCTTGAATACGGGCACCGAGGCCGGGGGGGAGTTCGACATGGGGTCACCTGTACGACCAAAGTCGATAAAGAATGTGCGGAAAGTCCAACTATTGGTATTTATCTTGCCTTAATAGCCGCGCCTTTTCATTGAAAAATGCAACTCATATGTCGCCCCTGACAATAATGAGGCTTTTTTCATGAAGACCCAGGTAGCCATCATCGGTGCTGGCCCCTCCGGGCTGCTGCTCGGCCAGCTGCTGAGCCGCCAAGGCATCGACAACGTGATCCTCGAACGCAAGAGCGGCGAGTACGTGCTCAGCCGCATTCGCGCCGGCGTGCTGGAGCAGGGCATGGTCGATCTGCTGCGCGAAGCGGGCGTCGACGCACGCATGAACGCGGAGGGCCTGCCTCACGATGGCGTCGAGCTGGCCTTCGACAACCGACGCGTGCGCATCGATCTGGCCGGGCTGACCGGCGGCAAGACGGTGATGGTCTACGGCCAGACGGAAGTGACCCGCGACCTGATGGAGGCGCGCGAGGCCGACGGCGGCACGACGATCTACGAGGCCGACAACGTGCAGCCGCATGACCTCGAAAGCGACGCTCCCTACGTCACCTTCGACAAGAACGGCGAGACCGTGCGCCTCGACTGCGACTATGTGGCCGGCTGCGACGGCTTTCACGGCGTGTCGCGCCAGTCGATCCCCAAGGATCGCATCAAGGAGTTCGAGAAGATCTACCCGTTCGGCTGGCTAGGCCTGCTGGCCGATACGCCGCCGGTTTCCGACGAGCTGATCTACGCTCGTCACGAGCGCGGCTTCGCCCTGTGCAGCATGCGCTCGGCGACCCGCAGCCGCTACTACGTGCAGGTGCCCCTCGACGAGAAGGTCGAGGACTGGTCCGACGAGCGTTTCTGGGAAGAGCTCAAGCGGCGTCTGCCCGAAGAGGTGGCGGCCAAGCTGGTCACCGGCCCTGCGCTGGAGAAGAGCATCGCGCCGCTGCGCAGCTTCGTGGTCGAGCCTATGCAGTACGGCAGGCTGTTCCTGGTGGGCGACGCCGCCCACATCGTGCCGCCCACCGGCGCCAAGGGGCTCAATCTCGCCGCCAGCGACGTCAACACGCTCTACCGGCTGATGGTGAAGGTATACCAGGAGGGCCGCACCGACCTGATTCCCAACTATTCCCAGACCTGCCTCAAGCGTATCTGGAAGGCCGAGCGCTTCTCCTGGTGGATGACTTCGCTGCTGCACAAGTTCTCCGACGAGGAGGACTTCGAGACCCGCATGCAGCAGGCCGAACTCGATTACCTGACGTCTTCGGAGGCCGGTCTCAAGACCATCGCCGAGAACTACGTCGGGCTGCCCTACGAGTCGCTCGAGTAGCGCCTCTTTCATGCTCCTCTTTGCCCGGGCCGTGGCGGTTGGCCCGGGCTTTTTCATGTCTGCCGAGACACTCGCTAAGACTAAGGTCGGGTTTGGAGCCCGGTCGCAACCCAGTACTCTCGATTCGATAACGAATAAGTGTGCGCTTTGCGAACAAATCCAAACGACGATCATTAGAGGTGGCGAAAATGAGTGGCGTGAAAAAGAGCTTGCTGAGAACGGCATGCCTGGCGGCATGTGGCGCAGGGCTGACGATGGCGGTCTCCGTCTCGACGGTGCATGCCAACGAGTGGCCGACCGGTGACGTGCGCCTGGTCGTGCCCTATGCGCCGGGCGGTACCACCGACGTACTGTCGCGTCGCGTGGCCGACCTGCTGCAGGATGAGCTCGACGCCAACGTGGTGGTGGAGAATCGGCCGGGAGCGGGTTCCACCGTGGCCACCGGTCGCCTGGCGCGCGGTGGGCGCGAAGCCGCTCATACCATTCTGATGGCCTCGCCCGGGCATACCATCGGGGCGGCAATCTATCCCGACCTCGACTACGACCCGGTCGAGGATTTCGTCTTCCTGCAGAACCTGATCGACATCCCCAACGTGATGGTGGTGCCGGCCAGCAGCCCCTATGACAGCGTCGAGGAGTTCGTCGAGGCGGCCCGCGAGCAGAACATGACCTTCAGCCACAGCGGTGTGGGCAGCTCCATCCACATGTCGGGCGAGCTGTTCAAGACGCTGACCGAGACCAACCTGACCGCCGTGCCGTTTGCCGGCAGCGGTGCCGCGCTTCCGGCTCTGCTGGGTGGCGATGTGAACGTTTCCTTCGAGAATATGCCCACCGTGCTGTCTCACATTCGCTCCGGTGATCTCAAGGCGCTGGCGGTGACCTCTGCCGAGCGTTCCGAGCATCTGCCCGACGTGCCCACCCTGGTGGAGATCGGCGACTACAACCTGGACCAGTTCGTGACCACCGCCTGGTTCGGCCTGATCGCTCACGAGTCCTTCTCCGAGGAGGCTCAGGAGGCCATGCGCGAGGCGCTCGATGCCGTGATGCAGCGCGAGGAGTTCGTCAGCTTCGCGGACCAGCTGGGTGCCGAGCCGGGCCAGGTGGCCGGCGAGGAGTTCAAGCAATTCGTCGCCCAGGAGGTCGAGCGCTGGCAGGAAGTGGCCGAGCAGGCCGGCATCAGTCAGTAAGCGAGTCGACCGCTTTCACCGTTCGTCGAGGCGAGGCTCTGTCCTCGCCTCACCTGTCCTCTGGAGGGTGTCATGTCGTCCTCGTCGTCCAAGCGTGTCATGGCGGTTCGCGACCCCGGAGACGTTCTCTCGGGGTGTGTGCTGCTGGTCGCTTCTATCATCCTGCTGTTCTATCTGATACCCAACTACATCAGCGAGCCGCCCATCATGCAGAGCCCGCTGATGTCGCCGCGCTGGCTGCCGCGCATCGTGGGTGGGTTGATGCTGCTCTTCTCCTGCCTGCTGATCGTGCAGGGGCTGCTGGTGGACAACACCGACAAGGAGGATGGACGCCGCATCGAGAAGGGGCCCCGGCTGCGTTTCGCCATGATGGCGGCGGCGCTGGTGGTCTACGTGGCGCTGTTCGAGCCTCTGGGTGCGGTGATCAGCGGCATCCTGGCCACGCTGATCCTGTTCGCCGCTCACCCGGTCAGGACCTGGTGGGTCTACAGCCTGGCCTTCGTGTTACCTGCCGCGGTCACCTTCGTCTTCGTGAAGGTCATGAACGTACCGCTGCCGCTGATGCCGTTCTGACGGCAGGCGCTACTGCCCCTGGGTGAATGCATGGATATGTTTTCGGAAGTCCTTCATCTCTTTCTCAGCCTGGACAACTTCCTGGCCATTGCGCTGGGGGTGGTCATCGGCGTCGTGGTCGGCTCGATTCCAGGACTGACCGCCACCATGGCCGTCGCGCTGGCGCTGCCGTTCACCTTCACCATGGAGCCGGTGGCGGCCATCCTGCTGCTGGTGGGGATCTACAAGGGCGGCATGTACGGCGGCTCGATCACGGCCATTCTGATCCGTACCCCGGGCTCGCCGGCCTCCGCCTGCACCCTGCTCGACGGCTATCCCATGGCCCAGCAGGGCCACGCCAAGAAGGCGCTGAAGACGGCGCTCTACTCATCGGTGATTGCCGATTTCATCTCCAACATTGCGCTGATCTTCTTCGCCGCCTACCTGGCCAAGATCGCGCTCAACTTCGGTGCGCCGGAGTTCTTCTGGCTGATCTGCTTCTCGCTGACCATCATCATCTCGTTGGCCAGCGGCTCGATGATCAAGGGCCTGCTCGCCGCCTTGATGGGCATCCTGCTCTCGCTGGTGGGGCTGGACGAGGTCTACGGTTCCCAGCGCTTGACCTTCGGCAACTACAACCTGATGGATTCGATCTCGTTCATCCCGCTGCTGATCGGGCTGTTCGCCATCCCCGAGATCATCGAGTTCTACCGCAAGAAGGCGCTGCCGCACCTCAAGGCCAAGGCCAGCGGGGTGGGCATGACCCTGGCGGAGCTCAAGCGCTGCCTGAAGAGCATCATTCGCGGCAGCCTGATCGGCGTGATCATCGGGGCGATTCCCGGCACCGGGGCCACCGCCGCCGCGTTCATCTCCTACAGCGATGCCCGGCGCCGCTCGCCCAACCGTGACAACTTCGGCAAGGGTGAGGTGGAAGGTGTGGCCGCCTCGGAGGCAGGCAACAACGGGGTGGCCGGAGCGACCATGATTCCGCTGCTGTCGCTGGGCATTCCCGGCGACGTGATCACCGCCATCATCCTCGGTGCCTTCATGGTCCACGGCCTGACCCCAGGCCCGATCATGTTCCAGGAGAACCTGACGCTGATCTACGCGCTGTTCGTCGGCATCATGTTCAGTTCGCTGGTGCTGCTGGTGGTGGGCAACGGGGCGATCAAGTACTTCTCGCTGATCGCCGACATTCCCAAGTCGATCCTCTTCCCCATCGTGCTGATGTTCTGTGTCTACGGTGCCTACGCGGTGAACAACGATACCTTCGACGTGTGGTTGATGCTGGGCTTCGGCGTGCTCGGCTACATCTTCAACCGGGCGGCGATACCGGCGGCACCGTTCTTGATCGGCTTCATTCTCGGGCCGATGTTCGAGGACAACCTGCGCCGCTCGCTGCTGATCGGGCACAACGATCTCTCGATCTTCGTGCGCGGTCCGATCACCTGGTTCTTCATCGCCCTGACGCTGGGTTCGATCCTGCTGGCGCTGTATCGCTATGCCGCGGCGCGCCGTCAGTCCGCCAGCGCCGCCACGACGCAGGAGAGCCCGTGAGTGGCATCGAGCGCACGAGAGCAACGCAAGAATCGGGAGAGGTGATATGGCGGGACCGCTGACAGGCCTGCGCGTGCTCGACCTGAGCCGCGTGATGGCCGGCCCCTGGTGCACCCAGATACTTGCCGACATGGGCGCCGAGGTGATCAAGATCGAGCGCCCGGTGAGCGGTGACGACACGCGCCACTGGGGCCCGCCCTGGCTGAAGGATCGCGATGGCAACGAGACCCGCGAATCCGCCTACTATCTCTCGGCCAACCGCGGCAAGCACTCGGTGACCGTGGATATGAGCAGGCCCGAAGGCCAGGCGCTGATCCGTGAGCTGGCCGCCGAGAGCGACATTCTGGTGGAGAACTTCAAGAGCGGCGGGCTGGCTCGCAAGGGGTTGGACTACGCCACTATGGAGGCCATCAATCCGGGGCTGATCTACTGCTCCATCACCGGTTTCGGTCAGACCGGGCCGATGGCCGCCCTGGCCGGCTACGACTACCTGATCCAGGCCCAGGGCGGGCTGATGAGCATCACCGGCGCGGCTGACGGCGAGCCCGGCGCGGGACCGCAGCGAGTCGGCATGGCAGTAGCGGACCTGACCACCGGCATGAACGCGACCATCGCCATTCTCGGCGCGCTGCATCATCGCCACCTGACCGGCGAAGGGCAGTACATCGACATGGCCCTGCTCGACGTCCAAGTGAGCTGGCTGGCCAACCAGGCGCAGAACTACTTCTGCAGCGGTACGCCACCCACCCGCACCGGCGAATACCATCCCAACCTGGTGCCCTATCAGCCGTTTCCCACCGCCGACGGCGAGAAGGTGATCATCGCCATCGGCAACGACGGCCAGTTCCAGCGCTTCTGCCAGGCGGTGGGGCGGCCCGAACTGGCCGAGGACCCACGCTTCGCCACCAATCCGGTGCGGGTGAGACATCGCCTCGAGCTGGTACCGATCATGGTCGAGATCACCCGCCGCCGCATCGCCGCCGAGTGGATCGCGCTGCTGGGCGAGATCGCGGTGCCCTGCGGGCCGATCCAGAACATTGCTCAGGTCTTCGACGACCCTCAGGTCAGGGCGCGGGAGATGCAGATCGAGCTTGAGTCGCGCCACGGGCCGGTGCCCGGCGTGGCTAACCCGATCAAGTACTCGCGTACGCGGCTGGAGTATCGCAAGGCGCCGCCCGCGCTGGGCGAGGATACCGAGGACGTGCTGGCGAGGCTGCTCGACAAGGCGCCGGAGGAGATCGCCGAGTTGCGTCAGCGGGGTGTGGTCTAGCGCGGATCAGCCGACGCTGACCCCGCCGCAGACGAACAGGGTCTGGCCGGTGACGAAACCGCTGCGCTCGTCGCAGAAGAAGCTCACCGCCTGGGCCACGTCCTCGGGCTGGCCCATGCGTCGCGCCGGAATGTTGTCGATGATGCGCCGCGCGCGTTCGGAGTCCGGCGGGTTGTTCTCCCAGAAGGCGCTGGTGGCGATGGGGCCGGGGGCAACACAGTTGACCGTGATGCCGTCGCCGGCCAGCTCCAGCGCCCAGGTGCGGGCCATGGATTGCAGTGCGCCCTTGGTCGCGCTGTAAAGGCTGCGCGCTTCCTTGCCCAGCACCACGCGGCTGGCGTTCATGACGATACGGCCATGGCGGCGCTCGCGCATGCCCGGCAGCAATGCCTGGGTGCAGACCAGCGCCGAGCGCACGTTGAGGTGCATCAGGCGATCAAAGTCCTCCACTCGGGTTTCATCGAGCAGCGCCGGCGCGACGATCCCCACGTTGTTGACCAGGCAATCCACGCTGTGATTCGCGATGATCTCGGCAAGCATTTCTCGGGTCGCTTCCACCTCGGCGAGATCGACCAGGCGGGCATCGGCCCTGAGCGATTCCGCCTCGGGCTCGACGATATCCAGCACGATGGTGCGATAGCCGTCCTGTTGCAGGCGCAGCGCGATGGCCTGGCCGATGTTGCGGGCGCCGCCGGTGACGATTGCGCAGGGTTCGGTCATGTGGGGTGGTCCTTGCAAGAGCTTCCGGTTGGTGACGCTGCAGAGGGGGGTAGATCGTACGCAATGCGTACATAAGTTCGTTTCAAGGCTGAAGGTTGCGCTCTATCGCCACAATGCGACCTTCGTCTTGAGCGTTGATGGGTGACCTCAAGGCCCCCGCCGCCCGGCCGATATACCTCTGTTACCATTTGCAAATATGATCATCGGCGTCGGGTGGGGTCATGCTGTCGTGAGGCCTACTTTCTCGAGAAGTGGCGACATCAGGGGCGGGGGAGCAATGAAGACACCACTAGCGCGGAGGTGGCGGGTCGAGAGCGACACTGACTTGGGAGCGGACTCGCGACGATTCTGGCTGGCCAACTGCTTCTTGATCATCGTTGCGCTGACCTCCCTGGCGTATGCCTTGATCAACTTCTTCTACTTCAAGGCTATCCCTTTAGCGGTCGTCGAGCTGGGGTTCTTCGTCATCGTCGTGCTGGCGCTGACGGACATGCGCATCAACCGTAACATCGAGCGATCGGCTTGGGTGACGGTCCTGTCCTGCGGTCTCCTCTCTGCTTTCTTCTTTTGGTATGTGCAGGCGGGTGTCTCTGCAGCGGTATGGACGGTTTTCTTCGCTATCATCAATTTTTTCCTGCTCGGCACGCGCAAGGGCTTGCCCGTTTACTTGGTTTTTTTCGCAGTCATCCTGTCATTGACCCTGAGCTACCGAAACGACTGGCCGGCGCTGTCTGGGGCCGCCCTGACCAATATCCTCGGCGCGATGATGGTCTTCGGTGCCGCGGCGTATTACCAGGAACGGTCCCGGGAAGCCGCCCACGATAGAATCGAAACGCTAGCCAACCAGGACAGTCTGACCGGCATCTCGAACCGCCGCCATTTCTTACAGCGCTTCGAACGGGTTCGCCAAGCTATGTGCGACCTGGATCGTCCGTATGCCCTCGTCCTCATCGATATCGACAACTTCAAGGCGATCAATGATGCCCACGGGCATGCCGTCGGGGACCAGGTCATCATCGCCGTCACCCAGCGCTTGCTTTCAGCCGTCCGTGCTCAGGACCTGGTCGCCCGGCTGGGGGGAGAGGAGTTCTGCGTCCTTCTCTACGATTGCGGGGAGAGTGCTGCCTGGCGCCTCGCCGAGAAGCTTCGCCTGGCCGTAGGTGCGGAACCTGTGTCGGTGGAAAGTCAGAGTGTACACGTGACGATCAGTGCGGGTGTCGCTGTCGGCGACCCGCAACTTCAAGGGTTCAACGAGATGTTTGCGGATGCGGACAGGCACCTCTATGCCGCCAAGGCAAAGGGGCGCGATCAGGTGGTGGATCAGCTGTAGCCCTGATGCCGTCTTGTCTTCGGGGCATTCGGTATTGCTTCTTCGCTTTCGTCAGCGACGCCCGCAGGCCCAGGGGCGCCGCATCGGAAGTCCAGCTTTGTGGGACTGTTTCGTGTGATGCGTCTAATCTCCGTGAAATCTGGCGATGCTTCCCACCGGTTCACGCTCGGTGATGAAGTGGTTCTCCGGTGCCTCGGGGTCTTCGTGGCCCACGGCGATGGCGCACAGCACCAGCTCGCTGTCGGCCAGCCCCAGCTGTTCACGGATGATCCGGTGATACCAGGCCAGCGCGGCCTGGGCGCAGGTGTGTAGGCCCTGGCCTCGGGCGGAGGTCATCAGGCTCTGGATCAGCATGCCGGCATCCATGTAGCTGCCGGTCTCGAGGCGTCGGTCGATGGTCACTATCATGGCCACCGGGGCGTCGAAGAAGTGAAAGTTGCGGCGCATCTGTTCGTGGCGCCGGGCCTTGTCTTCACGCCTTATGCCAAGGGTCTCGTAGAGGCCGTAGCCGCAGCGCTGGCGGCGCTCGCGATAAGGTTCGAACCACTGGGTGGGGTAGTAGGTGTACTCGGGTTGATGCTCCTCGCCGCTGTCGAAGGCGGCGAGAATGGCAGCGCTGAGCCGGTGCAGTGCTTCGCCCGCCACCACGTGAACCTGCCACGGCTGGATGTTGCTGCCGCTGGGCGCGCGCCCGGCGACTTCTACGATATGGGCCAGAGTGTCGCGGCTGACCGGGTCGGGCAAGAAGCGGCGAACGGACTTGCGGCTGCGGATGGCGTCGTCGACGTGCATGCAGTGCTCCTCATGAAGCTGCCGGACCGCTGGCGGAGCGGTCCGGCAGGTGCTCAGGAATTGACCAGATGACAGCCGCTCTGCGCCAGCGGCAGAAAGGCCTCGTCTCCCGGGATGGTACGTACGATCCGATAGAGATCCCACTCGCCTTTGGACTCGGCGGGCGACTTCACTTCCACCAGGTACATATCGTGGACCATGCGCCCATCCTCGCGGATCACGCCGTTGGGAGTGAACATGTCGTTGACCGGCGTCTCGCCCATCCAGGCGCGCAGCGTGGCGGCATCGTCCGTGCCGGTGGCCTCGATGGCGTTGAGGTAGTGCATGGAGCTCGAATAGACACCTGCCTGGACCATGGTCGGCATGCTGCCCATGCGCTCGTAGTAGCGCTGGGCCCAGGCGCGGGCCTCGTCGTTCATGTCCCAGTACCAGCCGGTGGTGAGCTGCATGCCCTGAGTGGTCTCCAGCCCCAGCGCATGGATGTCGTTGAGGAACACCATCAGTCCTGCCAGGGCCTGACCCGACTCCGCCAGGCCGAACTGGCCGGCGGTGTTGATGGCGTTGACCGTGTCGGCGCCGGCGTTGGCCAGGCCGACGATCTTCGCCCCGGAGCCCTGGGCCTGCAGCATGTAGGAGGAGAAGTCGGCGGTGTTGAGCGGGTGGCGCACCTTGCCCAGAACCTGGCCGCCGCTCTCTTCCACCACCTTCTCCACATCGGCCTCCAGCGAGTGGCCGAAGGCGTAGTCGGCGGCGATGATGTACCAGCTGTCGCCGCCCACCTCGACAATGGCCCGGGCCGAGCCGTTGGACATGGCGTGGGTGTCGTAGACCCACTGGATGTGGTTGGGCGTGCAGTGCTCATTGGTCACGCTGAGCGCAGCGGCGCCGGACACCATGCCGATCTTGTCGTGCTCGGCCAGCAGACGGGTGGCGGCAATGGTCACCGACGAGGCGACCAGCCCCGCCACCATGTCGACGTTGCGCTGGTCGATCCACTCGCGCACGGTGTTGGCGCCCACGTCGGCGCTGTTACGGTCGTCGGCGCTGAACACCTCGATGGGGGCGCCGTGAATGCTGCCGCCGTGGTCCTCCACGGCCATGCGCAGCGCCTCTAGCCCGCCGGGGCCGGCCAGGTCGCGGTAGGGGCCGGACATGTCGGCGAGATAGCCGATGCGGATCGCGTCATCGCTGATCTCGGCCTGGGCAGTGCCGGCAACAAGGGCCACGGTCAGGCCCAGCAGGCCGCTTTTCAGGGTGAATTGGCGTTTTGCGGACATACGAACTCTCCTACCTCGTGCATTACGAGGCTATTTGTTGTTGGCGTTGTGGGGTCGTGCGTCGTGATGGGGTGCGTTTGGGCTCTGGGTGGTTCAGCTCTCCTCGCGCTCGGCGTTGGGGGCATCCTGCATGGCGATGGCCTCCAGGTCCTTCTGGAACTTGTTGAGGTAGTGCAGCAGGCTCACCGTCTCGTCGAAGGTGAAGTTGGCGAGCCCCTGGGCATAGAACTCGTGGATCTTCGGCTGCAGGCTCTCCCAGAAGGCGCGGCCTTTATCGGTGAGCAGGATCAGCCGGGCGCGCTTGTCGTCGGGATGGGGGATGCGCTTGACGTGGTCGTCCCGCTCCAGCCGCTTGAGCACGCCGTCGAGGTTCTGGCGGCTGACGATCAGGTACTCGGTGAGCTGATTGAAGGAGATGCCGTCCTCATATCCCTTGCGCGACAGGGCGCCGAGCACGGCCCACTGGACCGTGCTCAGGCCGACCTGGCCCACCGTCTGCTTCTGCAGGATGTTGCTGGCCTGGAAGAGACGGAAGAACAGCCGGTTGGCCACGCTCTTGTCGTCCTGAATCGCCATCGATGGCACTCCTTTGTCGAGCAGCGCCGCCAGGCGGGAGTCAGGGCGTCCGGTCGCGATGAGGCTGGTCATCTGGGCACCGCCTGGCGAGCGATGATGTTTTTCATGATCTGGGCGGTACCGTCGCCGATCTGCAGCCCCAGCACGTCGCGCATGCGCTGGGAGAAGGGCATGTCCTCGCCCCAGCCGGTGTGGCCGTGGGCCAGCATGCACTGCTTGATCACGTCGAAGGCAAGCTTCGGCCCCCACCACTTGTTCATTGCCGCTTCGCTGGTGTGGGGCAGCTCGTTGTCCTTCAGCCACAGCGCGTAGTAGCACTGCAGACGGGCGGCCTGAACGTAGGTCTGGTACTCCGCCAGCGGATGGGTCAGGCCCTGGAAGGCGGCGAGCTTGTGGCCGAAGGCCTCGCGCTCGGTGAGCCACTGCCAGGTTTCGTCCAGCGACTGCTGCGCCACCGCCAGGCACTGCAGGCCGATCAGCGCGCGGCTGTAGTCGAAGCCCTGCATCACCTGCTTGAAGCCCTGACCCTCGTCGCCGAGCATGTGATCGGCCGGTACCGCGACATTGTCGAAGAAAATCGAGCCCCGGCCAATGGCGCGCTGTCCCGAGTCCTCGAAGCGGCTGGTGGAGATGCCGGGCGAATCCATCGGTACCAGGAAGGCGCTGATGCCGGAGGCACGCTGCTCCTGGGTGCCGGTGCGGGCGAACACCACCGCCACGTCGGCCTGATCGGCCATGGAGATCGAGGTCTTTTCGCCGCTGAGCAGGAAGCGCTCGCCGTCGCGGGTGGCCTTGAGCTTGAGGTTGGCGGCATCAGAACCGCCGTGGGGCTCGGTCAGCGCGATACAGGCGATCTTGCGCCCGGAGGTGATGCCGCCGAGCCACTCCCGGGCCAGCTCGGGGCGGGCGTAGCGGGCGATGATCTGGCCATTGAGCGAGGCCAGCAGCGGCAGGTAGGCGACGTTGAAGTCGCCGCGGGCGATCTCCTCGACGATGATGCCGCTGGTCACGCAGTCCAGGCCGCTGCCGCCGTACTCCTCGGGTAGTTCGCCGCCCAGGCAGCCCATCTCGCCGAGCTGGGCGACGATCTCGCGCTCGATGCACGCCTCCTGCTCGCGGGCCCGGTAGCGCGGGGCCAGGGCGTCGGCGGCCAGCCGCGCCACGCTCTCGCGAATGGCCTGCTGCTGTTCGGTAAAGGCAAAGTTCATGCTGTCGTCCTCGCGGCAGGGGCCGTCACTTGTAGAACTTCCTGAACTCGGGCCGGCGCTTCTCCTTGAAGGCGGCCACCCCCTCCCGCGACTCGTCGGTGTCGTAGTAGAGGCTCAGCGCCTGCATGCCCATGGCGCCGATGCCGGCGATGTTCTCGCTGTCGGCATTGAACGAGCGCTTGGCGATGGAGAGCGCGGTGGGGCTCTTCTCGAGTATCTCGTCGCACCACTGGCGCACCTCCTCGTCGAGCCTGTCGGAGGGCACCACGGCGTTGGCCAGACCCCACTCCAGCGCTTGGGCGGCGCTGTACTTGCGGCACAGGTACCAGATCTCGCGGGCGCGCTTCTCACCGATCACCCGCGCCATGTAGGCGGTGCCGAAGCCCGGGTCCACCGAGCCCACCTTGGGGCCCACCTGGCCGAACACGGCGTTCTCCGAGGCGATGGTCAGGTCGCACACCAGTGCCAGCACGTGGCCGCCGCCGATGGCGAAGCCCTGCACCCGGGCGATCACCGGCTTGGGCACTTGTCGGATCAGCGTCTGCAGCTCCTCCACCGGCAGGCCGATGATGCCGCGGCCGTCGTACTGGCCCTCATGGGCGCCCTGGTCGCCGCCGGTACAGAACGCCTTGTCGCCGGCGCCGGTGAGCACGATCACCCCCACCGACTTGTCCCAGCCGGCGCGGTTGAAGGCGTCGAGCAGCTCCATGCAGGTCTGGCCGCGGAAGGCGTTGTAGCGCTCCGGACGGTTGATGGTGATGGTCGCCACGCCGTCGGTGACGTCATAGAGAATGTCTTCGTAGTTCGGTGTCTGCAGTGTCATGAGTGGCTTCCTGAAAGCGTTGTGGGGCTGAAAGCGTCGCTGGGGCGTCAGCCCGCCATCGTGAGGCCGCCGGAAACGCTGATTACCTGGCCGGTGATGAAATCGGCGTCGTCGCTGGCGAGCAGGGCTATGATCCCCGGGTAGTCCTCGGGCTGGCCGATACGGCGCATGGGCACCGCGTTGCGGAACGCCTCGAGCAGCTTCTCCGGATCGCGTGAGGTCTCGGCAAAGCCCTGCAGCAGCGCGGTATCGGTGGGGCCGGGGCAGACCACGTTGAGGGTCACCCCCTTGGTGGCGAGCTCCCGGGCCAGGGTCTTGCTCAGCCCCAGCAGGCCGGCCTTGCAGGCGGCGTAGACTGCCTCACCGGAGGAGCCGACCCGGGCGGCGTCGGAGGCGACGTTGATCACCTTGCCGCCGCCGGCCTCGATCATCCGCGGCAGCACCACGTGGTGCATGTTGAGCGCGCCGGTGAGGTTCACCGCGATCAACGACTCCCACAGCGCGGGCTCGGTCTTGAGGAACGGCATGAAGCGGTCGAAGCCGGCGTTGTTGACCAGTACCCTGGGCACGCCGAGTTCGGCCTCGATACGCTCGATTGTCTCGACGATGGCTGCGTAGTCGGTAATGTCGGCGCCATAGGCGCGGGCCTGGCCGCCGGCTTCGGCGATCACCTCAACGGTGCTGCGGGCGGCGTCGAGATCGCGGTCGAGCACCGCCACCTTGCTGCCTTCCTCGGCGAAGCGACGACACACCGCGCGGCCGATGCCGCCGCCGCCACCAGTGATGATGACGGTCTTGTCCTGAAGTCCTCTCATGCAGCTCTCTCTCGTTGCGGATTGGGTAAACGGATGCCTCGCGTCACGCCACGTTCTGGGCGGCCTGCTCGCGCAGCTTGAATTTCTGGATCTTTCCTGACGGCGTACGCGGCAGTTCGTCGAGCACTTCGAGGAACTCCGGCTGGTACTGGCGCGTCACCTGACGCTCGCTGAGAAAGGCGGTGACCTCCGCCAGCGTCAGCGACTCGACGCCTTCCTTGAGGCTCACGTAGGCGCACAGCCGCTCGCCGAGGCGTTCGTCGGGACGACCCACCAGGGCCACCGCCTGGATTGCCGGGTGCTGGTAGAGCGCGTTCTCGATGTCGACGATGGGGATGTTCTCTCCGCCGCGGATCACCACGTCCTTGGAGCGGCCGGTGATGCGCACGTAGCCCTGCTCGTCGAGGCGTGCCAGGTCGCCGGTGGGAAACCAGCCCTCGGCGTCGACGCCGTAGAGCTCCGGCTGCTTGAAGTAGCCGACGAACAGGCTGGCGCCGCGAACATAGAGTGGCCCCTCCTGGCCGGGCGGCAGGGTATTGCCCACCATGTCGGTGACTTTCAGCTCCATGAAGGGCAGGGGCAGGCCGTCGGTGTGCACAGCGCGAGAGGGGGCGTCGCCAGGTCGGGTGGTGGTCACCGCACCGTTCTCGGTCATGCCCCAGGCGGAGATGATGCGCGTCGGCAGGTTGCGTGCGGCCTTCTCCACCAGCGGGCTGGGGATCGGTGCGCCAGCGCACATGAAGAGCTTGAGCGACTGCAGGTCGGGACCGTGGGCCTCGGCCTGCTCGGCGATATCGGCCAGGAATGGCGTGGAGCCGAGCATTAGGTTGGGCTGCTCGGAACGAATGATGTCGACGGCCTCGGCCGGTTTCCAGGTGTCCTGCAGCACCGCGGTGGCCTGAAGGTAGACGGGCAGCATCAGGCCGTAGAGAAAGCCGAGCTGGTGCGCCAGCGGCGAGGGCATGAACACCGTGTCGTCGTTGCCCAGCCCCAGCCGGGTGGCGAAAGGGCGAATGTGACTCATCAAGGTGTTGGAGGTGTGCATTACCCCCTTGGGTTTGCCGGTGGTGCCGGAGGTATAGAGCAGTTGCACCACGTCGTCGCCGCCGGGGCGGCGCTCATGGAATAGCGTAGCGGTATCCGTTTCCCGCTCCCAGGCGCGTTCGAGGAGTACCGACTCGAAGCTGTCCGGGCCCCCACCACCCACCACCAGCACCTGCTCGAGGCCGGTGAGTTCAGCCTTCAGGCCGCGGGCCATGGCGGCGTGATCGAAGCCGCGAAACACTCCGGGGACGACGAATACCTTGCTCTCGGCCTGGGCCAGCATGAAGCGCAGCTCGTGCTCGCGGAAGATCGGCATCAGCGGATTGAGCACCGCGCCGATGCGGATACAGGCCAGGTGCAGCGCGGTCATCTGCCACCAGTTGGGCAACTGGCAGGAGACCACGTCGCCCTTGGCCACGCCCAGGCCGGCCAAACCCGCCGCCATGCGGGTGACCTTCTCGTTCAGTTCGGCGTAGGACAGCGAGTCATGGCTGCCTTCGGCCACGCGGTAGGTGACGATGGCCGGGCGACCGGCGGCGCTGGCCACGGCCTCATCCAGATAATCCGTCAAGAGCATGTCATTCCAGGCGCCAAGCGCGATCATCGCTTGCCTGCGCTCGGGAGTCAGATTCGTCTCGATAGGCATACGAGCTCCTGATATTGCCGTTGTTTCGTTGTTGTGGCTGGCGCCGGTGCTTGGTGCGGCTCGACGCGTCTGGGGATCAAGCTAGGCGAGTCGAAATTTTATGTCAATACGTTGTCTTTTATTTCCGTTTGGCTAAACTCCCCTTATGAGCTGTCGATGCAGTGAAGAAGCGGCTGTGACAATAAGTTGTCAGTAATGCCGTAATGAACCGGTCCTTTACCACACAGCGAGACAAGCCATGAGCCGAGCCGTGACCTTGATTCGCGAGGGCGACTGCGCGCGGATCACCCTGTTCAACCCGCCGGTCAATGCCTTGACCCAGCGGCTGCGCAGCGAGCTGCGCCGGGCCCTCGTCGAAGCCGAGAACGACCCGAAGGTGAGGTGGATCCTGCTCAAGGCGGGAGGCCGCTGCTTCTCGGCGGGCGCCGACATGGGCGAGCTCGACCGGCTGCATGAAGCGCCCTCCCTGCCTGAGCTGACACTGGCCATCGAGAGCGGCACCAAACCCTGCGTGGCCTGGCTGCACGGGGCAGTGCTCGGCGGCGGCCTGGAGCTGGCCATGGCCTGTCACTACCGGTTAGGTCCGCCCGAGCTGCGCCTGGGGTTGCCGCAGATCGCCCTGGGCTTGATTCCCTGCGCCGGCGGCACCCAGCGGCTGCCCCGGTTGATGGGGCTGGCCGCCGCGCTGCACCTGCTGCTCTCGGGTGAGACCATAGGGGCGACCCAGGCACGACGGCTGGGGCTCATCGATGCCGTGACGCCGCGGCTGCACGTGGAGGCGCAGCAGCAGGCCGAGGCGTGGAAGCTGGCGGCGCAGGGGGTGAGACGAACCCGTGACCGGCGCATCAAGGTGCCTGTTGCCGATGCGGCCGGTTGGCTCGAGCGCCAGTACCGCGCGCTACCCGACGAGGCGCGTGACAACCCGGCCTGCGCCAGACTGTTCGAAGCGTTGAAGACCGCCGTTTACCAACCCTTCGACGAAGGGCTGCGCCGCGAATGGGCGCTGCATCTGGAATGCCTTTCCCTGCCGCAGCTGCGGGAGCGCGCCGAGGCACGGCTGGCAGCACGGCGTCACGGTCGGCGTGCCCCGCGTCATCAATGGGCACGAGAGGGCTAGTCTGGATACTTCTCTCACCTGGGCCTTCAAACCGGGAGAGGCCTATCTCCTTCGCCCCGATGGTCTACTTTTCGAATAGCGCCAAGAAACGGCGTAATCGAACAACAAGGGGGGAGAAATGGAGACGAGGGAATATACGGCGATAGATATCGGCCAGAAGCTCAGCCTTGTCGATGAGCAGTGGTCGCCAAGAGTCGTGGCGGAGATGAACGACTACCAGTTCAAGGTCGTGAAGCTGAAGGGAGAGTTCGTCTGGCACGACCACCCTGACACCGACGAAACCTTCATCGTCATCAAGGGCAATTTGCGCATCGACTTTCGCGACGGTGCGGTGCATCTGGCGGCAGGGCAGATGTACGTCGTTCCCAAGGGGGTGGAGCATAAACCCTATGCCGAGGAGGAAGCGGAAGTGATGCTGATCGAGCCGCGCGGGGTTCTCAATACCGGCAATGCGGGAGGCGAACGCACTGCCTTGAACGACGTCTGGGTTTGAGCGGCATGACGCCGAAGAGGGATGCAACCGGATAAGCAAGGAAGAGACATGGCGCTGGAGAGCGATGGAGAAACCGTAGACGTCATCGTGGTAGGAGCGGGATTGGCGGGGCTTTCCGCGGCACGTGAGCTGGAAGCCGCGGGGCTGAGCTGCCAGGTGCTGGAGGCGCAGGAAACTCCCGGCGGGCGAGTCCGTTCGTCCGTGGGAGAGAATGGCCATCCGATGGAAGACGGCGCCCAGTTCCTGAACCGGGACATGACGGCGCTCGTCGAGCTGGTGCATGAGGCCGGACTGGAGCTGGTGGCGGGCGGAGCGGAAGGGGAGACGGCAGGGCTCGGTTCACGGGGCTTCATCGAGGCCGATACCTGGCTGAACGAACTGAGCGACGCCTGGCCCGGCCTGGTCTCGTCGGCGGGTTTACGCAGTGGTCGCCCGGATCTAACCGTCACGGAGCTGATCCGCAAGGTTACGGCCGACCCCCAGGGGCTCGCGCTCATGCAGAGCTCGCTTTGTGAACTGCTGTGCCATGCACCCGACGAGCTCAGCGCCCAGGCTGTGCTGGAAATTTTCGCAAGATACGAGTCGGCGCGAGAGGATGGCGAGTATCAGGTGTCAGGTTCGCTCGATACCCTCGTTGCCTGGCTTGCCGCAGGCCTTCCTCGCGCTCCTCGTTACGACACGGCCGTTACGGCGGTGACGAGAGGGGCAGAAGAGGGGAAAGGCGGCTTTGATGTCATTACCCCAAAAGGTGTCTATCACGCTGCTGCTGGCGTCATCCTGGCGGTGCCGCCGCTGGCCGCTCGTGAGATCGAGCTACCCCCGCCGTTGGCCGAGGATCTCCGCCCCGCCCTGGAGAGCTTCGTCCCCGGTGCCATGGTCAAGACCACTCTCGTGTATCGCCGTGCCTTCTGGCGTCAGCCATCCGCCTGGGGTAGGCCAGCGCCGCTCAGCGAAATCGTTTGCCTCGAACCAATGGGCACGACGCTGCTGGATACCACCAGGCCAGGAGAGGAGTCGGCGCGCTTGACCCTCTTCACCGGTGGGCACCGTGCGCACGACCTGGCGTTGGCAGATCGGACGGAGCGGCGTGCGTATGCGATAGAAATGCTTGCCGGGATTTTCGGTGGGGATGAGGCAAGGCACCCCCTCGACTTCACCGATGCCGTCTGGGTGCAGCATCCCTGGTGTGGCGGAGGCTACAACGCGCATGTCCGTTTCGGGGGCCTGCCGAATGCCGCGGCTCGGCTGCGCCAGGTAGAGGGAGGGTTGCAGTTCGCCTGCTCGGAGATTGCCGAGCGCTTCCCTGGCTACATGGAGGGAGCGCTGAATGCCGGCAAGAGTGCAGCGGCTCGCCTGATCCGAAGGCTGTGAAAGGCAGGACACGGCGCGGCTCGAAAACTTAGCTTACTTATTAATTTTTTCTTATGCTGTGGTCAGGCATTGGGTGTGAGAGGAGTGCGGATCATGGCAACCGACATCACCACGTCACGGCGAGAGGGCGGTATCGAGCTGCTCAGAATCAGCTGCCCCGAGCGGCGCAACATTCTGGACGCGGCGAGCTATGCGCGGTTGATCGAGGTGCTCGATGCGGCCGAGGCGGATGCCGAGGTCAAGGTGCTGGTCATCACCGGCAGCGAGAACTGCTTCACCGCCGGCAACGATCTGAACGACTACAAGGCACTGGCCAATGCCGAAAGCGTGCCGGCCATCGCCTTTCTGCGCCGCCTGCGTGCCTTTCCCAAGCCCGTGGTGGCCGCCGCCGAGGGGTTGGCGCTGGGGCTCGGCACGTCGATCCTGCTGCACTGCGACTTCGCCTATGCAGGTCACTCGACCCGCTTCTGCCTGCCTTTCGTCAACCTGGCCCTGACGCCGCTGGGCGCTACTACCTACCTGCTGCCACGCCTGGCCGGCGGCAAGGCCACTACGGCGATGCTGATGCTGGGCCAGCCGTTCACCGCGGCCCGTGCCGGTGAGCTGGGCCTGATCACCGACGTCGCCCCCGACGGCAAGGCGCTGATGCAGGCGCTCGACTGTGCCGAACGGCTCGTGGCCAAGCCCTTCGATACGCTGCTCGCCATCAAGGCGCTGCTGCGTGAGAGTGACGACGCTGCCGTCGAAGGCGCTTTCGCCAGAGAGGAGCGACGCTTGCTCGAGCGCTGTGGTTCGCCGGAGGCGCAGGGTGCCATCGATGCCTTCTTTGCCAGGCGTGGCCGCTGAACCATGCTGCGCAGCCTGATCTACGACGCCCTGATCCTGAAGCTGACTTCCCGTTGGTACGCCGCGGTGCTCGAACGGCTGCCCGAGGAGGCGGCCCTGCTGGACGTCGGGGTCGGCACGGCCGGGGCGCTGGCGGCCAACGCCGAGACGGTGAGGCGCAAGGGGCTGCGCATCACCGGTATCGACATCGATGCCGACTACATCGACCGCGCCCAGCGCCGGCTGGAGGAGGAGTCGCTCTGCGCCCATGCCGAGGTGCGTCTCGAGTCCGTCTACGACCATGACGGTGGCCCCTACGATGCAGCCTATTTCTCGGCCAGCCTGATGCTGCTGCCGGAGCCCGAGCGGGCACTTCGCCACTGCGCGGCACTGTTGAACCCAGGCGGACGGCTCTATTTCACCCAGACCATCCAACTGCGGCCCTCCCGTGGGATGGAGTGGCTCAAGCCCATGCTCAAGCGGCTCACCAGCATCGACTTCGGCCGGGTGACCTATGAGGATGCCTTCAAGGCGCAGCTCGACGCCGCCGGCCTGCGGCTCGAGGAGTTCACGGTGCTGTCGCGTCACGGCAGCCGGGCATCGTGCCTGGCGGTGGCCGCCCCTCAGGGATAGCGCCCGCTGCGGCGGTTCTCCACCAGCACCTCGAGGATGGCGTTGGCCTCCTGCATGATCGGCGAAGGCGCTTCGCCCTTGCGCCGGCTGCAGATCACCGGCGAGGTGAGGCCCGGGTCGGCGAGGTAGACATAGACGATGCCGTCGCGCTGCACGCGCTTGACCTGCTCCGGCACCAGGGTGATGCCGATCTCCGAGGCGACCAGCGCCAGCGCCGTCTGCAGCTCGTTGGCCTCCTGTGCCACGGTGACCTTGAGCCCACGGCGACGAAACAGCCCCAGCGTCATGTCGGCCAGGCTCGGGCGCGGCTGGGCCGGAAACAGCACCAGCGGGTACTCGGCGAGCTGAGCCAGGGTCGGCTTGGTATCGGCCAGCGGGTGGCCTTCGGGCAGGGCCGCCATCAGCGGCTCGTCGAACAGGTTCTCCTGCTCCACATCGGGGTCGTCGATGCGCATACGGCCGAAGCCCAGGTCGATGCGGCCGCTCTTGAGCGCCTTCATCTGCTGCACCGTGGTCAGCTCGGCCAGCACCAGCTCGACGTTATCCTTTTGTCGTAATTCCCTCACCAGCAGCGGAAGCTGTCCGTAGAACACCGAGGGAACGAAACCGATGCCGAACATCACGCGCTTGCTACGGGCCAGACGCTGGGTCGCGGCAACGGTGGTGTCGACCTTGTCCAGTATCTGCAGGGTATGCTCATGGAAGAACTGGCCCGCCGGCGTCAGACGCAGTCCGCGCGCGCTGCGCTCGAACAGCTCGGCACCGACTTCGCTCTCCAACTGCTTGATCTGTCGTGATAAAGGCGGCTGTGCCATGTGCAGCTTGGCGGCCGCTCGGGTCAGGTTGAGCTCCTCCGCGACCATGCAGAAATAGCGTAGATGTCGCAGCTCCATGATACCTCCAGGGTATGGCTCGGGACCTAAACGATATTGGTTCGGCCGCGCCGTGGCAATCAGACTGCCATGGTATCGAAACACCGAACCGCCGGAGCGCGCATGTCATCTGTCATCGAGTCCATCGAAACGCTGCTGGTCGATCTGCCGACCATCCGCCCTCACAAGCTCTCCATGACCACCATGGCCTGCCAGACGCTGGTCATCGTGCGTCTGCGCGACTCCGACGGCGTCGAGGGCCTGGGCGAGGGCACCACCATCGGCGGGCTGGCCTACGGCCCCGAGAGCCCCGAGAGCATCAAGCGCAACATCGACAGCTACCTGGCGCCGCTGCTGATCGGCCAGCCGGCGGACGCCGTCGCCGTGCTGCGTGCCCGCCTCGACCGCCACGCCCGCGGCAACGCCATCGCCAAGTCGGCGCTGGAGACCGCGCTGCTCGACGCCCAGGGCAAGCGCCTCGGCTTGCCCATGGCCGAGCTGCTCGGCGGTGCGCGCCACGACCACCTGCCGGTGCTGTGGACCCTGGCCAGCGGTGATACCGCCCGCGACATCGACGAGGCCTTCCAGCGCCTGGACCAGCGCCGCCACTGCGACTTCAAGCTCAAGATCGGCGCCAACGCCGTGGACGACGACGTGCGCCACGTGGCCGCGATCAAGGCGGCGCTGGGCGAGCGGGCCAGCGTGCGCGTCGACGTCAACCAGGCCTGGAGCGAGAGCACCGCCGTGCGCGGTATCGCCGCGCTGCAGGCCGCCGGTATCGAGCTGATCGAGCAGCCGGTCTCCGCCCGCGAGCATGCCGGGCTGGTGCGCCTGGCCAAGCGCTTCGAGGTGCCGATGCTGGCCGACGAGGCGGTGGCCGACGCTCGCGACGGCTTCGCCCTGGCTGCCGCCGGCTTCAGCGGCGCCTATGCGCTGAAGATCGCCAAGGCCGGCGGCCCCCGCGGCGCCCTGGCGTTGGCCGAGGTGGCCCAGGCGGCGGGCATCGGTCTCTACGGCGGCACCTTGCTGGAGGGCAGCATCGGCACCGCCGCCTCGCTGCACGCCTGGGCCACGCTGCCCGAGCTGGCCTGGGGCAGCGAGATGTTCGGCCCGCTGCTGCTCAAGGACGACATCGTCGCCGAGCCGCTGGCCTACGGCGAGTTCGGCGTGGAGCTGCCGAAAGGCCCGGGGCTGGGGATCGCCCTGGATGAAGACAAACTGGCGCATTACGCCCGCCGTTGAGGAGAAACGCATGCTTTTCCAAGTGGAAATGACCGTCAAGCTGCCGCCGACGATGCCGGCCGACGAGGCCGCCGCGATCAAGGCGCGCGAGAAGGAGTATGCCCAGGAGCTGCAGCGTCGGGGCAAGTGGCGCCACCTGTGGCGGATCGCCGGCAGCTACGCCAACGTCAGCATCTTCGACGTGCGCGACAACGCCGAGTTGCAGGAGCTGGTCGCGGGCCTGCCGCTCTTCCCGTGGATGGAGATCGGCGTCAAGCCGCTGTGCCGCCATCCCTCATCCATTCGCGACGACGACAGCTGACCCACGAACCAACACGCCAGCCCTGCGGGGCCTCCAACGACAACGAGGTATGACCCATGACCGTGAAGATCCATGACACCCCCGACGTACAGAACTTTCTCAAGGCCGTGGCCGGCTTCGACGAGCAGGGCGGCAGCCACCGTGCCAAGCAGGTCCTGCATCGCCTGCTCTCCGACGTGTACCGCCTGATCGACGACTTCGACGTCAGCCCCGAGGAGTTTTGGTCGGCGGTGAGCCTGCTCAATGAGCTGGGCAAGGAGAGCCAGTTCGGCCTGCTGGCCCCGGGGCTCGGCTTCGATCACTTCCTCGACATGCGCATGGACGCTGCCGACGAGCAGGCCGGCCTGACCGGCGGTACGCCGCGCACCATCGAAGGCCCGCTCTACGTGGCCGGTGCGCCGGTGAGCGAAGGCGAGGCGCGCATGGACGACGGCAGCGATGAAGGCGCCGAGGTGATGTGGCTGACCGGCCAGGTGCGCGACACTCAGGGCAAGCCGGTGGCCGGCGCCCAGGTCGAGATCTGGCACGCCGACTCCAAGGGCGGCTACTCCTTCTTCGATCCCTCGCAGTCGCAGTACAACCTGCGCCGCACCATCATCGCCGATGCCGAGGGCCGTTACCGCGCGCGGAGCATCATCCCCTCCGGCTACGGCGTGCCGGCCGGCAGCCCCACCGACCAGGTGCTCAAGCTGCTGGGCCGTCATGGCCAGCGTCCGGCGCACATCCACTTCTTCGTCTCCGCCCCGGGCCACCGTCACCTGACCACCCAGATCAACCTGGCCGGCGACGAGTACACCTGGGACGACTTCGCCTTCGCCACCCGTGAAGAGCTGGTGGTCGACGCCACCCGCATCGAAGAAGCCGCCGAGGCCGCCAAGCGTGGGCTCGAAGCGCCCTTCACCGAGGTGGTGTTCGACGTTGAGCTGGCGCCCACCGCCGACCCCGAGCAGCAGAGCCGCCACAAGCGCCCGCGGGCGCTGGAAGACGAGGCGGCCCCGGCCAAGCGCGAATCTGCCGAGGCCTGATCCCCGACGCTTTTTCGCTAGACACCAGACGACACGAAGCGCTCCGCCCGCCGGCCCCCGCCGGCGGGTAGGGGAGCCTCGTCCCTGACAAGAGCAACGAGGAGTTGGAGCAATGACCGCACAGCTTGATCGTCTCGAGAAACGCGTTCGCGGTGCCGTCGTCGACGACGCCGAGAGCGGTATCTTCCGCTGCCACCGCAGCATGTTCACCGACCCGGCCTTCTTCGAACTGGAGATGAAGCACATCTTCGAGGGCAACTGGCTGTTCCTGGCCCACGAGAGCCAGGTCGCGGAGCCGGGCGACTACTTCACCGTGACCATGGGCCGTCAGCCGGTGGTCATCACCCGCGACAAGAACGGCGAGCTGCACGGCCTGATCAACGCCTGCGCTCACCGCGGCGCGACCCTGTGCCGGCGCAAGCAGGGCAACAAGGGCACCTTCACCTGCCCGTTCCACGGCTGGACCTTCAAGAACGACGGCAAGCTGCTCAAGGCCAAGAACGAGAAGACCGGCGCCTATCCCGAGGGCTTCAAGCAGGAGGGCTCCCACGACCTCAAGCGCCTGCCGCGCTTCGAAAGCTATCGCGGCTTCCTGTTCGGCAGCCTGAGCGCCGACGTGCTGCCACTGGAGGAATACCTGGGCGAGACCCGCAAGATCATCGACAACATCGTCGACCAGGCCCCGGAAGGACTCGAAGTGCTGCGTGGCACCTCCGCCTATACCTTCAACGGCAACTGGAAGCTGGGCGCCGAGAACGGTGCCGACGGCTACCACGTCAGTACCGTGCACTGGAACTACGCCTCGACCATGGATCGCCGCAACTATGACGCCGGCGGCACCAAGGCGGTGGACGCTGACGGCTGGTCGAAGAGCCAGGGCGGCTTCTACTCCTACGACCACGGCCACATGATGCTGTGGACCCGCCTGCTCAACCCCGAGGTGCGTCCGGTCTACACGCAGAAGGGGTGGATCGAGCAGGAGTTCGGCGAGGCGCGGGCGGACTCCATCGTCAACCAGACGCGTAATCTCTGCCTCTACCCCAACGTCTACCTGATGGATCAATTCTCCACCCAGATTCGCGTCATTCGGCCCATCGCCGTGGACAAGAGCGAGGTCACCATCTACTGCTTCGCGCCCAAGGGCGAGTCCGCCGAGAACCGCGCCCTGCGCATCCGCCAGTACGAGGATTTCTTCAACGTCAGCGGCATGGGCACCCCCGACGACCTGGAGGAGTTTCGCGCTTGCCAGAACGGCTACGCCGGCGAGGCCGCCGAGTGGAACGACCTCTCCCGCGGCGCCAAACAGTGGGTCGAGGGCGCTGACGACAACGCGAAGGCCATCGACATGAAGCCGCTGCTCAGCGGTGCCTCCCCCGAGGACGAAGGGCTCTACGTGCTGCACCACAAGCACTGGGTCCAGGAAATGCTGCGTGCCATCGAACGCGAGCGCGGCCAGTTCATCGCCACCCAGAGCGCCTGAGCCAGGCCTTACCGAGAAGGGGAGACATCACATGAGCATCAGCTATCACGACATCCAGGCCTTCCTCTATCGCGAGGCGCGCCTGCTCGACGACCGCCAGTGGGACGAGTGGCTGGCGTGCTACCGCAAGGACGCGGTGTTCTGGATGCCGGCCTGGGACGACGACGACCGGCTGACCGAGGACCCGCAGCGCGAGATCTCGCTGATCTACTACCCCAGCCGGGAAGGGCTCGAGGATCGCGTCTATCGCATCAAGACCGAGCGCAGCGGCGCCAGCACCCCCGAGCCGCGTACCACGCACCAGATCTCCAATCTGGAGGTGCTCTCTCAGACTGGCGATACGGTCGAGCTGCGCTTCAACTGGCACACCCTGAGCCACCGCTACAAGCAGACCGACGGCTACTTCGGCAGCTCCTTCTACACCCTGGACGTGAGCGGCGGCGAGCCGCGCATCGTCAGCAAGAAGGTGGTGCTCAACAACGACTACATCCACCAGGTCATCGACGTGTATCACGTCTGAACGATCGTGAACCCGGTGGGGGAGGAGACGACCATGAGCTATACCATCGCACTCAACTTCGAGGACGGCGTGACCCGCTTCATCACCTGCAACGCAGGAGAGACGGTGCTCGACGCTGCCTATCGCCACAAGGTCAATCTGCCGATGGACTGCTCCGACGGGGTCTGCGGCACCTGCAAGGGGCACTGCGAGCAGGGTGAGTTCGATCTCGGCGACGAGTATATCGACGAGGCGCTCTCCGATGAGGAACTCGCCGAGGGCAAGGTGCTGACCTGCCAGATGGTGCCCTCTTCGGACTGCGTGGTGCAGGTACCGGCGGCCTCGACCCTGTGCAAGACCGCGGTGGGCGAGTTCCCGGCCAGAGTCGCCGAGGTCGAGCGTCTCTCCGAGGACAGCTTCGAGCTAGTCATAGATCTTGATAAAGAGTATCTCGATGAAGGCGAGGGGGTGGTCTTCCTGCCGGGCCAGTACGTCAACATCCAGGTCCCGGGCAGCGACGAGACCCGCTCCTACTCGTTCAGCTCGCTGCCCGGCGAGCGCCGCGCGACCTTCCTCATCCGCAACGTGCCGAACGGCCTGATGAGCGGCTATCTCAGCGGTGCGGCCAAGCCCGAGGACACCCTGACCCTGACCGGGCCGATGGGCAGCTTCTACCTGCGCGAGGTCAGACGCCCGGTACTGATGCTGGCCGGCGGTACCGGCCTGGCGCCGTTCCTGGCCATGCTGCGCCAGCTGCAGGAGCAGGGCTGCGACCGGCCGGTGCGGCTGCTCTACGGCGTCAACGTCGACGATCACCTGGTCAAGCTCGACGAGCTCGACGGCTTCGTCGAGGCGCTGCCCGACTTCGCCTACACCACGGTGGTCGCCGATGCGGCGAGCGAGCACATGCGCAAGGGCTACGTGACCCACCACATGGCCCCCGAGCTGCTGCACGACGGCGAGGTCGACGTCTACCTGTGCGGGCCGCCGCCGATGGTGGACGCGGTGCTCACTCACTTCCGCGAGCAGGGGATTTCGCCCGCGAGCTTCCACTACGAGAAGTTCACCCCGAGCCTGGCCCCGGAAGAAGCAAAGAAGGAGGCGGTGGCATGAGCGCGCGTTTTGCCGAGCAGGTGATGGTGATCACCGGCGCCGCCCAGGGCATCGGTAAGCGCGTCGCCGAACGCGCCGGGGCCGAGGGCGCCCGGCTGGCGCTGGTGGACCGCGCCGAGCACGTCGACGCCGTGGTGGCAGAGCTGCGCGAGGCGGGAATCGAGGCCATTGCCATTCAGGCCGACCTGGAAGCCTGGGAGGGCGCCGAGGGCGTGATGCGTCAGGTTCACGAACACTACGGTCGCCTCGACGTGCTGATCAACAACGTCGGCGGCACCATCTGGGCCCAGCCCTACGCCCACTACACGCCCGAGCAGATCGAGGCCGAGGTGCGCCGCTCGCTGTTCCCCACCCTGTGGTGTTGCCGCGCGGCGCTGCCCTATCTGCTGGCGAGTGAGGGCAACATCGTCAACGTCTCTTCGGTGGCGACTCGTGGCATCAACCGGGTGCCCTACGCTGCCGCCAAGGGTGGCGTCAACGCCATGACCGTGGCGCTGGCCTTCGAGTACGCCGAGTACGGTATTCGCGTCAACGCCACCGCCCCCGGCGGCACCGAGGCGCCGCCGCGACTGACGCCACGCAACGCCGCCGAGCCCAGCGAGCAGGAAACGGCGTGGTACCAGCAGCTGATCGACCAGACCAAGGCCACCAGCTTCATGGGTCGCTACGGCACCCTCGACGAGCAGGCCGGCCCGATCCTGTTTCTGGCTTCCCGCGATGCCAGCTACATCACCGGCAGCGTATTGCCGGTGGCGGGAGGTGACAACGGCTGAGAGATCGACGACGCCACGCACCTGTTCGCCACGCTCATCTGCACGCACCAAAAAACCAACGATAAGAACATCCCCTGGAGCACACCGTGAAACATATCGAGAAAGGCACGAGCCTGAAGCGCCTGCCCGGCGATTTCATCCGCGACCTGACGCCCGAGAATGTCAGCGCCGGCCTGGTGGCCGGCGTGTTCGGCCTCAGCGCCGGCGTCATCCATATCAGTGCCGGCACCGCGGCCGGCCTGGACTCCTCGTTCATCATGATCTGGGTGATCAGCTACCTGATGATCAACGGCCTGTTCGGCCTGCTGGTGCCGAGCTACTACCGGCTGCCCCTGCCCATGGCCAACTCGATTCCCGGTGCGCTGCTGTTCGCCGCGGTGATCCCGGTGGTGGGGCTCGAGGCCGCGCTGGGGGCGACCCTGATCGCCGGGGCGATCTCGCTCATTGCCGGTCTTACCGGGGTGATGGCCACGGTGATGCGGCTGATCCCGATGCCCATCGTGATGGGCATGATCGCCGGGGTGCTGCTGAGCTTCGGCACGCGCATGGTCGGCTCGCTGGACGATGCGTTGCTGCCGGCCTCGATCATGATCCTCAGCTTCTTCCTGGCGGCTCGGCTGTTCCGCCGCGTGCCGCCGCTGCTGGTTGCCATGGGGGCGGGCATCGCCTACCTGATGGCCACCGGCGTCGACTTCTCCGGCATCCAGGCTACGGTGCGCTTCCCCGAGTTCATCGTGCCCGAGTTCACCCTGGGCGCCTTCCTCGCCTACGGTTTGCCGCTGGCGATCATCCTGGTGGGCATGGAAACTCCCGCCGGGGTGGGGCTGGTCAAGGGCATGGGCTACGACAAGGTGCCGGCCAACGGTATCACCGCGGTGGGTGGCCTGGGCACCATGATCTCCTCGTTCTTCAACCTGCACAGCACCTGCATCGCCGCGCCGATGACCGGCATCTGCTCCTCGCCGGAGGCCGGCGAACGCGACAAGCGCTGGGTGGCGGCGGTAATCACCGGTGCCATCTTCGTGGTCTGCGCGCCCTTCTACGGCTACGTGGTCAGCCTGATCGAGGCGACCCCGGGCTACTTCATCGCCATCATTGCCGGCCTGGCGCTGGTCCGGGTGCTGACCTCGTCGCTGGCCATCGCCTTCTCCGGCAAGAAACATGAGATGGGCGCGTTGTTCGCCTTCCTGATCGCCGCCTCGGGCATTCAGATCCTCGGCATCGGCGCTTCGTTCTGGGCGCTGGTGCTGGGTGTGTTGATCTCGATGATCTTCGAGACCAAGGACTTCGAGTTCATCGTCAAGCGCGAGACCGCCGCGGCGCGCTAGTGCAGCGGCCATACCGTCCTCCATTGGTCCGTGCGCGATCCGTCGCCGCGGGCCTTTTTTCCCGTTCCGACGTTCCATCTTCATTCACGCGAGGTGAACCATGTCATTGCGCCAGGACTGGTCGCTGTCGGCCGTTACCGCCGGCTTCGTGGCGGTGCTGATCTCCTACGCCGGCCCGCTGGCGATCTTCTTCCAGGCCGCCCAGAGCGCGGATATCTCTGCCCAGATGATGAGCTCCTGGGTATGGGCTATCTCCATCGGCGCCGCGCTGTCGGGCATCGGCCTGAGCCTGTGGCTCAAGGTGCCGGTGATCACCGCCTGGTCGGCGCCCGGCACGGCGCTGTTGGTCACGCTGTTTCCCGGGCTGTCGTTGAACGAGGCGGTGGGGGCCTATCTCACCGCCGCCTTGATCGTCTTCGCGGTGGGGGTGAGCGGCACCTTCGACCGCCTCATCGCCTTGATTCCACCCGGCATCGCCGCGGCGATGATGGCGGGTATCCTGTTTCAGTTCGGACTCGGCGTGTTCACTTCACTGGAGAGCGCTCCGGCATTGGCCATGGGCATGCTCGCCGCCTACCTGGTGTTCAAGCGGCTCTTCCCCCGCTACTTCCTGGTGCTGTTGCTGCTGGTCGGGATCGTCTTGGCGGTGGTACTGGAGGGCGCCAGCCTGGCGGGCGTTTCATGGCAGCTGGCCGCGCCCGAGCCGATTCGCCCCGAGTGGACGCTGAGCGCCACCTTGAGCCTGGCGCTGCCCCTGGCGCTGGTCAGCCTCACCGGCCAGTTCCTGCCGGGCATGGCGATCCTGCGCGGTGCCGGCTACGCCACCCAGGCCCGTCCGATTCTCACCGTCACCAGCCTGGTGTCGATGCCGATGGCACTGTTCGGCGGCATCACCACCGTGGTGGCGGCCATCACCGCGGCGCTGTGCACCGGCAGGGCGGCCCACCCCGACCCCGCCAGGCGCTACGTGGCCGGCGTGGCCAACGGCGTGTTCTATCTTGTCGGGGCACTGTTCTCGGGCAGCATCGTGCTGCTGTTCACCTCGCTACCGGTGACCTTCGTCGCCCTGCTGGCGGGGCTGGCGCTGATCGGTGCCATCAGCGGCAACCTCAGCGCGGCGGCGGCCGAGAAGCAGCACCTCGAGGCCTCGATCATCACCTTTCTGGCGACCGCTTCGGGGATGAGCCTGTTCGGTCTGGGCTCGGCCTTCTGGGGCGTGGCGATCGGCTGTGCGGCCTATCTGATCCTGCATCGCCCCTGGGCGCTACCACGGGAGCGGGCGGCGACCGTCGACGAAAAGGCGTGATTGCTCCGTCTGAGAAATTGGGCCAATGTCGAGGCATGAGCGCCGAACATCGGCCGGCAATCGCAGCACGAGCGTGGCTCCCATGTCTGATCCAGAAGTTACCCGACACTCGGCGTGGAACCCCGGCCTCGAGGCCGACCTGCCCAGGTGCTACCACGCCCTGGAGACCATTCATCGCGCGGAGAACGTTTCTACCCGGCTGGGCGAGATCCCCGAACTGAGAGCCCTCACTGGCCTCGAGGAGGAGGAGCTGGTGGCGTTTCGCGCCGAGCGCCTGGTATTGCATGAGCTGATCGTGCGGGTGACCGCCGATATCCGCGTGGCCGAGGGGGAAGAGGAGGAGATACTGGGGCGCAACTTCCGCCGCATCACCCTGCAGATACTCAGCGGCTACCTGCTGCCCCACATGCCGGCGTTGCGCCAGGCCTTCGACGAGCTCTATGCGACGATCCAGGCTCGAGCGGGGGAGGTCCTGGCGGCGGCCTTCGCTGTGGAGCCCGAGCTGGTCGAGCCCGAGCCCGTCTCGCTGCTGGCCCGCTGGTTGGGCCGGCGCCCGGCCCCACAGAGGCAGGCGGATCGGCGCACCCTGGAGGAGCGTCACCACGATGCCATCCAGGGCGTCAAGCAGCGGGGGCTGGCCGCCCAGGACGAACTCGAGCAGGCCATCTACAAGAGCGCCTATCGAATGATGAGTTCGATTGCCGCGGTCCAGGGCCATATCGGCGTGGACCGCGAGGTGCTGACGACGCTGATCGCCCGTCACGCCTGCAACGACTATGGCAGCCGTGAAATCGGCAACCTGCTGGCGCCGCACGTCGAACGGGCCATCGAGCAGGAGGGCTACGCCCGGGTGCCACTCGCCGACGAGCCGATCCTGATCAGCCTCAAGGGCGCCTCGGCGGCCGGCAAGAGCTCCCTCCGCCACCTGCTGCGATACACCCTGCAGGATCTCGGTATCCCGCCGGAGCAGTACGGTACCATCACGCCCGATATCTGGCGTCGCCTGCTGCTCGACTACGAGACCCTGGGCGAGGCCTACAAGTACGCCGGTCGCCTGGCGGGCAAGGAGGTCAAGCTGATCGACGCCAAGCTGGACCGCTACATTCGCGACAAGGCGCAGCGGGACCGCACCATTCCCAACCTGCTGATCGACCGCTTTCGCTTCGACAGCTTCTCCTCCGACACGGTGCCGCGACTGCTGGATGGCACTTACGCCAAGTACGTCTCCACCATGCACATGTACTTCATCATCACCCCGCCGGAGGCCACGGTGGAGCGGGGCTGGCTGAGGGGGCTGGAGCGCGGACGCTACAAGGCGGTGTCGGATTTCCTGGGGCACTGTGTGGAGGCCTACGACGGCATGCCCAGGGTGTTCTTCAAGTGGATGGACAGCCCGCGGCCGCGCTTCAAGTACGTGTTCCTCGACAACAGCGTGCCCCGGCACACCCCGCCGGAGGTCGTCGCCCACGGCACCCGCGAAGTGCTGCACGTGCTGGACCCTGTGGGCCTGGTCAACCTCGACCGCTACAAGAAGATCAACACCGCGGCGACGTGTCCGGAGGAGGTCTATCCCGCCGGCGACACCCTGGCCGTGGCCGCCAACTGCACCTTCCTCAAGCAGTGCCTCGCCAAGGTGCCGGAGGTGCGCTTCGCCGACCGCGCCAGCGGCAAGGTCTACCTGAGCGCCACCGCGGGCCGCTTCACGGTGGAGGACGTCGCGCTGCTGCGCGCCAAGCGGCAGGAGCCGGAGCTGGCGGCGCTGTTTACGGCGTTGGGGGTGCCCGAGGGGGAGTGAACTCAGCCTTGGGCTGGGCCGGCGGGAGCGTCCAGGCTCTCGACCAGCTCTACCAGATTGCCAAGCGCCGGTGAGTCGTTGCCGGGCCGCCAGGCGAACCACAGCGGCATGGCGCAGGCGTCGAGCTCCGGCAGGTGCAGGAAGCGGATCCCCGGCATGGGGTGATGGCTGCTGGCGGCGGGCAGAATGGCGATGCCGAGCCCCGCGGCCACCATGCTGAGAATGGCGATGTTGTCTGCGCCGTACTGCACCACCCGAGGGTGGAAACCGAGGCGCTGGAAATGAGCCTGCATGCGATCGAAGTAGACCGGTGAAGCGCTGCGAAAGCCCCACACGAACTCGGCGTCGGCCAATTGCTCCAGCCTCTCAGGCGGTGCCTCGACCCAGGCGGAGTTTGCCGGCACCGCCAGCACCAGCGAATCGTGTTGCAGCAGGCGCGTCTCGAGCCCCGGCTGGCCGCTGTCGTCGAGGTAGAGGATGCCGGCATCCAGGGTGCCCTCCCGCAGCCGCTCCAACTGCGGGCCCGAGAGCAGCGGGAAGACCTCGAAGGCAACCTGAGGGAAGCGCTCGCGATAGCGCCCGAGTAGCCCGGCCACCTGCGGCACCCACAGGTGGGTTACCGTCACGCCCAGGCTGACCTTGCCGACCACCCCTTGTCCCAGTGCGGTGAGGCGTGCCTTGAGCCGGATGCGGCGGTCGAGCAGCTGCTGCGCTTCCTCGTAGAGCGCCTGGCCAGCCACCGTCAGGCGTATGCCGCGGGCATGCCGCTCGAACAGCCGTGTCTCCAGGTCCTCTTCCAGCAGGTGAATCTGACGGGTCAAGGCGGGCTGGGCGACATGCACGCGACGGCTGGCGGCGGAAATGGAGCCGGCCTCGACGACGGCGACAAAGTAGTGCAACTGGCGAAATTCCATCGGCTCCGATACCAGGTTGGCATGGCTTTCATCGATTATTGGTATTTTTCCTATGGATTCCCAGAGCGGATAGTGGCATGACTGATAGTGCGACAGCGGGAGAGACCGGTCCGCGAGCTGCGACACCGGCGCCGAAGGAGCAACTGCCCCGGAAACTCTCAGGCCACAGGACCGCTTCGCATCACTGATTCCGAAGAGCGGCCGACGACTGCGTCCGTCGGCACACCGAAGGAGCAAGCGGGCGTTGCGCGCGTGAATCTCTCAGGTTCCATGACGGATGGGGTGCTCGCTGCCGGCTGGCGGCGAGTTCGACCCGACGCGTCTGGAGAAACGCAATGCAACGTATCGCCGTCATCGGCGGTGGCATCACGGGTGTCACCACCGCCTACGCGCTGCTCAAACGCGGCCTGGACGTCACGCTCTACGAGCGCAACCGCTATGCAGCCATGGAGACCTCCTTCGCCAACGGCGGCCAGCTGTCGGCCTCCAATGCCGAGGTGTGGACTCACTGGCCCACGGTGCTCAAGGGGCTGCGCTGGATGCTGCGAGCCGATGCGCCCCTGCTGGTGAATCCCCGGCCTACCTGGCACAAGCTGAGCTGGTTCGCCGAGTTCATCGCCGCCATTCCCCGCTATGCCGACAACACCACGGAGACGGCACGCCTGGCGATCGCCGCCCGGGAGTATCTCTACCGCTGGGCGCGCGACGAAGAGATCGAGTTCGACCTCGAGCGGCGGGGCATTCTGCACATCTACCGCGACCGGGCGAGCTTCGAGCATGCAGCCAGAGTCACCAGGTTGCTGGCGAATGGCGGGCTCGAGCGGCGGCCGGTGACGCCCGAGGAGATGCGCGCCATCGAGCCGAATCTGGCCGGCGACTACCATGGCGGCTTCTTCACCGAGAGCGACGCCACGGGCGACATCCACAAGTACACCCAGGGCCTGGCGGCTGCCGTCGAGCGTCGCGGCGGGAGCATTCGCTACGGCCAGGACGTGTCCGGTGTCGGGGCCGATGCCGGCGGAGCCTGGGTCGGCGTGGAAGGCGAGCGGGAGGCGTACGACGGCCTGGTAGTGTGCGCCGGTGTGGCGAGTCGTGGCCTGGCGGCCAGGCTCGGCGACCGTCTCAACGTCTATCCGGTGAAGGGCTACTCGATCACCGTGCATCTCGACGACGCGGCCTCTCGAGATGCGGCGCCGATGGTGAGCCTGCTGGACGACGAGGCCAAGCTGGTCACCAGCCGGCTGGGCGCCGAGCGTTTCCGCGTGGCCGGCACCGCCGAGTTCAACGGCCTCGACCGCGATATCCGTCACGACCGAATTCGCCCGCTGATCGACTGGGTCGAACGCTGCTTCCCCGGCGTCGGTACCCGGCGGGTCGTACCCTGGGCGGGGCTGCGCCCCATGCTGCCCGACATGATGCCGCGGGTGGGAAGAGGGCGGCAGCCACGGGTGTTCTACAACACCGGCCATGGCCATCTGGGCTGGACGCTGTCGGCGATCACCGCCGAGCTGGTGGCTGACTCCGTGATGGTGGCCAGAACGGAGCAGGTACGCCCCAGCCTGGCTCAGTAACCGCTCCGCGCGCTTCAGTACGGAAGCCTTCCACGAGCCATGCCGTCATGGCATGGCTCGCATCCCAAATCCCTATTTTTTCGATCGCGCCGTCTGTCCCATAGTCAGGAGACAACCCACAACAAGACTCGCTGCGGCGAGCTGGACTCTCCCGATGACCAAGACCTACCATCTCCTGACAGGGCTGCACTTCGCCCTCTGCACGCTGGCCATGATCTGGCCCGGTGCGCTGATTGCCAACCGCATCGAGCCCATCGTGCTGGGGCTGCCCTTCCTGTTCTTCTGGTACATCCTGTGGATGCTGGTGCTGTTCGCCGGCATGTGGCTTGCCTACGTCGTACGTCACGGAGGCGGCCGTCATGACTGATTCGCTGATCGTGGTCGGTATCACCCTGACCTATCTCGCCATGGTGCTGTGGGTGGGCCTGCGCGCCCGCGGTCAGCAGAGCTCGAGCCTCGAGGGCTATGTGGCCGGCGGACGCCACGTCGGCGTGGTGATCCTGTTCTTCATCCTCGGTGCCGAGATCTTCTCCGCCTTTGCCTTCCTCGGTGCGCCGGGCTGGGCCTATCAGCACGGCTCGCCGGCCTTCTACATTCTCGCCTACCTGGCGCTGGTGCCGATCACCATCTGGGCGATGGGGCCTCGGGTCGCCGAGCTGGGCCGCCAGAAGGGCTATCTGACCCAGGGCGACATGATCGCCGACCACTACCGGAGCAAGGCGCTGGGTATCCTGGCCGGCACCATCGGCGTGCTGGCGCTGGTGCCCTATCTGACGATCCAGATCGCCGGAGCCGGGCTGCTGTTCCAGGCCGCCACCGATGGGCTGATTCCCTTCTGGCTCGGTGCCCTGCTGGCCTTCATGGTGGTGGCCGCTTACGTGTTCTGCAGCGGTCTGAGCGGCATCGGCTGGACCAACCTCGTGCAGGGCATCATGATGATTGCCATCGCCTGGTTTCTGGGCCTGGCCGTTTCGCAGCGCCTCTACGGCGGAGTCGGCGAAATGTTCCTACAGCTGCAGCAGGTGGCTCCCGAATATCTGACCATGCCCGGCGCCAGCGGCATGAGCTGGGGTTACTTCAGCACCGCAGTGCTGGTCAGCGCCTTCGGCGGGGCCATGTGGCCGCATCTGTTCATGAAGTTCTACTCCGCCGACAGCGGCCGCACCCTGCGCAAGGTCAGCGTCTTCTATCCGCTCTACGCCTACCTGCTGGTACCGCTGCTGTTCATCGGCTTTGCCGGCGTGCTGGTGTTTGCCGACGAGCCGCTGGTGCGCTCGGATACCGTGCTGCTGCGCATGGTCATGGACGTGGCCAATTTCTCCCCTTGGGTGATCGGGCTGATGCTCTCCGGTGCGCTGGCGGCAGCCATGTCCACCGGCGCCAACCTGGCCCATACCGCGGCCATCGTACTGGTACGCGATGTGCTGGGGCCCACCGTGATGCAGCGCGCCAGTGAACGGACCACGGTCAGCGCCACCCGCTGGAGCGTGGTCGGCCTGTCGCTGATCGCCTATCTCTTCGCCCTGGCAAATCCCGCTTCTCTGGTGTTGCTGCTGCTGGGGGCCTATGGGTTGATCGTGCAGCTCTTCCCCATGGTGATCGGCGCCCTGTTCCTGCCGAAGCTGCGTCGCACCAGCGTCATGGCGGGCGCCCTGGTGGGCAGCCTGGCCTATCTGCTGATGGACTTCGTCTGGAGCTCGCCGCTGGGCTGGCACGCCGGCGTATGGGCGATGATGCTCAATGTGGGCGTGGTTGCGGCCTGGCAGGGGCTGTCCCGCTCGGCTCGCCATGACCACCCCTTATCCAGCTCTCCAAGTCACTGAACCGCCACGGAGGCCATGATGACGATCTTATCCCCTACTCTGGACCTCAAGGGCGCCGTGCGCGCCCAGGTGGAGGCTGGCTTCGATGAAGTACAGGCGTTATACCGCCAGCTTCACCGCTATCCCGAGCTGCCTTTTCAAGAGCACAAGACCAGCGCACGCCTCGCCGAGGCGCTGGAGAGCCTGGGGTTCGAGGTGACCCGCGGCGTGGGCGGTACCGGTGTCGTGGCCCTGCTGCGCAACGGCGAGGGTCCCACCGTGATGCTGCGCGGCGACATGGATGCTCTGCCCATCGAGGAGCGCACCGGGCTCGAGTTCGCCAGCCGGGAGAGCGCCGAGAACTTCCAGGGCGAGCGGGTGCCGCTGATGCACGCCTGCGGCCATGACCTGCACAGCAGCTGCGTGGTCGGTGCCGCCGGTGTGATGGCAGCACTGAGAGAGCGCTGGAATGGCACCCTGATGCTCATCTGCCAGCCTGCCGAAGAGATCTTCGGTGGTGCCAGGGCGATGCTCGACGACGGCCTTTACGAGCGCTTCGCCCGGCCTGACGTGGTGCTGGGCCAGCACAACATGCCGGCGCTGGCCGGCACGGTCGGGCACATTGCCGGCCGCGCCATGGCCGCCTGCACCAACCTGGCGGTGACGATTCACGGCGCCGGCGGGCATGGCTCCATGCCCGCCCAGACGGTGGACCCGGTGGTGATCGCCGCTCACGTGGTCACTCGCCTGCAGACCATCGTCGCTCGTGAGGTGCCGCCGGAGGAGACGGTGGTGGTCACCGTCGGCAAGCTGCAGGCCGGCACTCAGGCCAATATCATTCCCCATTCGGCTGAGCTCGAGATCAACGTGCGCAGCTTCGACGATGCCCTGCATGGCCAGGTGGTGGCCGCCATCGAGCGCATCGTACGCGCCGAGTGCGAGGCCGGGCGCTCGCCCAGACCGCCGGAGTTTCGCATGCTGAACGAGACCATCGCCCTGCACAACGACCCCGTGGCAGTCGACCACCTGCGACGAGCTCACGCCGAGCACTTCGGGTCGGAGCGTCTCTACGAGATGCCGCGGCTCAACGGCAGCGAGGACTTTCCCTTCTTCGGCAATGCCGAGGCCGGCGGCTTCGGCGGCGAGGACATTCCCTACGTCTACTGGTTCATCGGCTCGACGCCGGAATCACGCTGGGAGGAGACGCCGGGAGCGAGCGTTACCGACAAGATGCGCCACCTCGAGATGCCACACTCCCCCTATTACTTCCCGGGCAACCCCGAGACCCTGCGCACCGGTATCGAGGCGCTGGCGACGGCGGCGCTGGCCTACCTGGGCTGAGCGTCATACAGCCAGAAACGCCAACGGGCCACCCTGAAGGTGGCTCGTTGGCGTTAGAGCAAGGGCGTGTCACAGCACCCCCTTGGCCTTGGCGGTATGCGTGGCGATGGCGTCCATCAGCGGCGGCGAGAGGCAGTCGTAGGGCGGCAGGCCGAGCTCCTGTAGCCGTGAGCGTACCGCACCCATGTTCTGCGGATCGGCGCCGGACTCGATGATCGACGAGACGAAGGCGGCGAATTCGGGGCCGGCCCAGCCCTCGTCGTGGGAGAGCTCGGTGTGGATGAAGTCCAGCCCGTGGAAGGGGTGGCCGGTGTTCTCGATGCGGCCGTACATGTGCACGCCGCAGCCGGTGCAGGCATGGCGCTGGATAGCCGCGGCCGGATCGACCACCTGGAGCTTCTCCTCGTGGGCGCTGACCCTTACCTTGTCGCGGGGTACCACGGCCACCATCGAGAACAGCGCGCCCTCGGGTTTCCAGCACTTAGTGCAGCCGCAGACATGGTTGTGGGCGCACTGGGCGTCGATCGTCACCTCGACCTGTTCGCCGCTGCAGTGGCAGTGGAGCTTGCCGCCGGTGAAGCTGTCGCTGCCGCGCTTGACGCCGTCGTCCACGGCGGGATGGATGTGAACGTTGTGGTGGCTCATGGTGGGTTGACTCCCCTGTGTTGTCGTTTTTTCGGGGTTTCTCGCCGCAGGCGGCGGTCGGGGCGTGCTCTGTGTCGCGGCGGCGGGCTTGCCGCCGAACCAGCGCTGGATGATGTCCATCAGGCTCATGCTGCCTCCTTGTCCCTTGGACGCGTGTCGTGTTCGTTGCTCTTGTGTGCGACGTTCAATAATGGAGTACCGTCCGAATGCTCTTGCCCGCGTGCAGCAGCTCGAATGCCTCGTTGATCTGCTCGAACGGCATGTCGTGGGTGATGAACTCATCGATCTTGATCTCGCCATCCATGTAGCGCTGCACGTAGCCGGGCAGCTCGCTGCGCCCCTTCACCCCGCCGAACGCCGAGCCGCGCCACACCCGCCCGGTCACCAGCTGGAACGGCCGCGTGGAGATCTCCTCGCCGGCCCCGGCCACGCCGATGATCACCGATTCGCCCCAGCCCTTGTGGCAGCACTCCAGCGCCGAGCGCATCACGTTGACGTTGCCGATGCACTCGAAGGAGTAGTCGACCCCGCCGTCGGTCATGTCGACGATCACCTGCTGGATCGGATCGGAATGCTCCTTGGGATTGACGAAGTCGGTGGCACCGAACTGGCGCGCCAGTTCGAACTTGTCCGGGTTGACGTCGATGGCGATGATGCGGCTGGCCTTGGCCATCTGCGCGCCCTGGATCACCGCCAGGCCGATGGCGCCGAGGCCGAACACGGCGACGGTGGCACCCGGCTCCACCTTGGCGGTGTTGAGCACCGCACCGATGCCGGTGGTCACGCCGCAGCCGAGCAGACAGATCTTGTCCAGCGGCGCCTCCTTGGAGACCACCGCCAGGGAGACCTCGGGCAGCACGGTGTATTCGCTGAAGGTGGAGCAGCCCATGTAGTGGTGCAGCATCTTGCCGTCGAGCGAGAAGCGCGAGGTGCCGTCGGGCATCAGTCCCTGGCCTTGGGTGGCGCGCACCGCCTGACACAGGTTGGTCTTGCCCGAGCGGCAGAACTTGCACTTGCCGCATTCGGCGGTATAGAGCGGGATGACGTGATCGCCGGGCTTGAGGCTGGTCACCCCTTCGCCCACCGCCTCGACGATGCCGGCGCCCTCGTGGCCCAGCACCGAGGGGAACAGACCCTCGGGGTCGGCGCCGGAGAGCGTGAAGGCGTCGGTGTGGCACACGCTGGTCGCGGCGATACGCACCAGCACCTCACCCGCCTTGGGATCCTGTACGTCGATTTCGGTGAGCTCGAGGGGCTTGCCCGCGGCCATGGCGACTGCAGCGCGAGATTTCATGGGCAGCTCTCCCTGTGTTGTTGTGATATAGGGCGCTGCGGCGCCCGTCATGGGATGACGCTGATGTCAGTCTAGGAGAGTCGGGGCGGGGCGATTGTGGCGCAGCGGCATAACACAGTTGCTGGTGGGCAACATTCCTTAAGGAAACACTACACAAATGCCTGCGCGAGCGAATCGCTGCGTTGCGCGGTGCGCGGAATCCTCACATATACCCCATATGCTCCGGTTCCTGTGCTCCGTGCGCCTTGCGCTTCATCTCGCTCGTCAATTTGTGCAGCGCTTCCTTCACAGACGTTACGTGTCGGTATCACCTGGTCTATGCAGCCACCAGCGCTGCGCCAGACGGCCCTCGGCGATGGCGCTGGCCATCGCCGTGAGCTCATCGGCATGCAGAGAGGCCAAGGCCTGGCTTTCGGCTTCCCAAGGCAAGGGCTGCCAGGCATCCGCCAGGGGGTGGCGGCGCAGCGCATGCCACAGGCGGGCCACGGCCTCGGCGTGGGTTTCGGGCGGGCCGGCGGCGGCGAGCAGGGCGCGTTTGCGGCTGGTCATCGTCGCTTGGTCGAGGCGCGCCAGTGCCTCGCCCTGGCAGGTCAGGAATTGGCCGATGGCCTGGCGTAACGCGTCCACGCTTGTGCCTGGTGACTGCACCACGTAGCCCAGCCGTGGGTAGCCCGCCGCTTCGCGGTAGCGTACCGCCGCGACATAGCCGAGGCCACGCCGCTGGCGCATTTCGTGATGAAAGGCGGCATCGTGACACTGGGCCAGTAGCTGCAGCAGCCAGCGGCTGCGGGGGGTGTCGTCGGGGCCGGCTATCTCGAGCATGGCGGCGTGATCGTCTGCCTGCGCTGAGAGCCAGTGGAGCTCGGCCGGCACTTCATATGAGGTGTCGTCCTCTCGCCGGCGTGCCGCCAGCCGTCGCAGCAGGGCCTCGGCGGCCTGGGTGTCGGTGTCGCCGTGCACCCAGGCGAGCGGCTGCCGGCTCTGCTGGCCGGGCGTGCCGGGCGGGGGCAGGGTCACGAGGCGTGTCAGCATACGCTGGGCCAACAGCCCCTTGGGCGCTTCGTCGCGGGGCCGTGTCACCGTTTCGGGCCAGCACGCCACGGCCAGCTCGACGAGGGCGTCCAGCCGTTCGGCCGGGCCCGTGGCGATCAGCCAGTCGCCGCGAGCGTCGCCGTCGCAGCGCAGTTCCAGGCCGTGGACTGCGGCGGCCTGCCGTAGCGGCAGGGCGTTCTGTCGCCACTGGCTCAGACGTGCGGCCTGGCGTGAGAGCGAAGCTGACCAGCCCAGGCAGAACGATGCCGGCGCTGCGTCGGGCAGCCGCAGCGGATCGCCGGCCCAGAGCTGAAATCCCACGCCCTGATTCACCAGGTACGGGCCGGGCTCGTCAACGCTCGGTCGTAGGGTGCGTGCCGACAGCGCGGGAGCCGCGCGCCAGGGCAGCGGCAGTGTTTCCGATGCCAGTGGCTGAGGGTGCCAGGCCGTACCGGTCTCGGCCAGGCGCTTCCAGCTTCCCGGCGCACTGGGAGATTGCCACAGCAGTCGGCACTGCTCGACGGCGAGCCAGGGCTGCAGAGCTTCTCGCGGCGCTGCCAGGCCATCGCTGCCACTGTCGCTGCTGCTGCCCAGACCGGCCAGACGGCAGGCGCACCGGCGGGGCCAGACATCCAGCTCGAGGGGGGCGACGGGACGTTCGGTCAGCGGTGAGGCGAGGGCTTGCTCAAGCGCCATGCGGCAGGCGGCGAGCAGCGTCTGGACGGTCTCTTCGTCGGGTGCCGGAGCCAGGCGCAGGGCAAGGGCCGTTCCGACGCCTTGCGGGGTGAGCGTCACGTCGAAGCTATCGAGCTCCACGGCGGCCTGCAGCGTGGCGGCCAGCCGTCCGTCGCTCAGCCTCGCGGCGACGGCCTCCAGCCATTCGCCATGGGCGGCGGCCAGCGCTTGCGGCAGGGGCCAGATGAGCTCCAGCGCCGAGGTGGCGGGCATGGCCTGGGGGGCATGCCAGGCCACGCCGCCCGGCTCGCCCCAGCGCCAGGGGCGTTGGAGCGGTGAGGGTTCGCCAGTCGGCAGGGGCTCGGCGTGGCGTTCGAGCAGCTCGAGCTGTGCTTCGAGGGGCAGTGGTCCCAGCATGGCCAGCGCCATGCCGCCGCTGCGGTAGTGACGAGTGTGAAAGTCGCTGAGCCGGGTGGTCAGGTGAGCCGCATCGTCGCCCAGGCTCTTGCGGTTGCCGGCGTGGCAGAGCCGGGCTGGATGACCTTCGCGACAGAGCCGGCCGAGTGCCGCCAGCCGGTGCAGGGCGGGGTCGGCCAGCCGGGCGCGGAACTCCGCGTCGAGCACTTCCACTTCATGGGCGATGTGTGCCGGTTCGAAGCAGGGCCGGGCCAGCATGTCCACCAGCCGGGCGAGGCCCTCGTCGGCTTCGTCCGGTGGCAGGTGCAGGTGCACGTCGGTAACGGTTTCGTCGGTACGCGCGTTGTAGCGTCCGCCCCGCTCACCGATCCAGCGTGCCAGTTCGCCCGCCTCGGGAAAATTGGCCGAGCCCAGAAACAGGGCGTGCTCGAGCAGGTGGGCCAGGCCGCGGCAGTCGTCGGGTTCGTCCAGGTAGCCCACTCCCACCGCGCCGACCAGACGCTGCACCCGCGCGCTGGGCACCTGCGCCGCGGCGATCCACAGACCGTTGTCCAGCCGCCTCTCCACAAGGCAACTACCCAGCGGCAGCCCCGCGCTTCTGGCCGCTTCATCGTAGGTGGCGGCAGGCCCATTCATTGGCGACAGAACACCTGCGACTCATGCACGTTGCGTAGCGTGAGTGTCTCCATCGCGGGAGAAGCCGCGTTGGCCTCGCGGCGGGCGGCTTCGATCAGGTGGTGGTCCGGCGACAGCGAGCAGACCGGGTCGGTGGCAGCGGCATCGCCGGTGAGCAGGTAGGCCTGACAGCGGCAGCCGCCGACATCTTTATGACGCTCGTCGCAGCTGCGGCAGGGCTCCTGCATCCAGGCGTCGCCGCGGTAGCGGTTGAACGGTTCGCTGTCGTACCAGATCTCCCTGAGGCCATGGTCGCGCACGTTGGGAAAGCGCATCGGCAGCATGCGCGCACTGTGACAGGGCAGCACCGCGCCGTCCGGGGCCACGGTCATGAAGATCGAGCCCCAGCCGCCCATGCATGCCTTGGGGCGCTCGCCGTAGTAGTCGGGCACCACGAACAGCAAGCGCATGTCGCGGCCGCGTTCGGCCAGTCGCTCGCGCCAGCGCGCGGTGGTGGCCTCGGCGGCTTCGAGCTGTTCACGACTCGGCAGCAGTCCCTCGCGATTGAGGTGGGCCCAGCCGTACATCTGGCAGTTGGCCAGCTCCACCGCGTCGGCACCCAGCTCGTCGCACAGAGCGATGATCTCGTCGATGCGGTCGATGTTGTGCCGGTGCAGCACCACGTTGAGCACCATGGGGTAGCCGGCGGCCTTCACCGCTCGCGCCATGGCGAGCTTCTTGGCATGGGCCTTGGGCGAGCCGGCCACCGCTGCGGCCACGTCCGGGTCGGAGGCCTGCAGGCTGATCTGGATATGGTCGAGGCCGGCCTCGCGCAGCGCCTCGATGCGCGCCTCGTCGAGCCCCAGGCCGGAGGTGATCAGGTTGGTATAGAAGCCGAGCCGGCGTGCCTCGGCCACCAGTTCTTCCAGGTCGCGCCGCACCAGCGGCTCGCCGCCGGAAAAACCCATCTGCACCGCGCCCATGGCACGGGCCTGGGTCAGCACCTCGATCCACTCCGCGGTGGTGAGCTCCTCCTCCACCGCGGCGAAGTCCAGCGGGTTGGAGCAGTAGACGCACTGCAGCGGGCAGCGGTAAGTGAGTTCGGCGAGCAGCCACAGCGGCGCGCCGGTTGCGCCATTGACGGCGACGGTATCGGTTCGGTCAGTCATGCTGGATCCACCCTTGTCGGGCGGCATCGAGCAGGAATTCGTGTACGTCCTGCTCGATCGCCGCAGCGGGGGCATCGGGGAACTGGGCCTGCAGGTTGGCCACCAGGCTGGCCACGTCGCGCTGGCCATCGAGCTGGCCGAGAATGGCGCCGGCACTGTCGTTGAGCTGCACCATACCCTCAGGGTAGAGCAGCACGTGGCGGCCCTGGGCCTGCTCCCACTGCAGGCGCCAGCCGGGGCGCAGACGGTAGACGGTGGCGGACTCGATCATGGCCATCACAGCCCCCTGTGGTAGACGCGCCGGTCGGTGACCGAGTGGTAGGGCGGCCGCTCGAGCTGGTAGGCCAGGGTCATGGCGTCGAGCATCGACCACAGCACGTCGAGCTTGAATTGCAGGATCTCCAGCGCGCGCTGCTGGGCAGCGGCGGTGGTGCACACCGCCAGCGCTACCTCCAGGCCATGGTCGACGTCGCGGCGTGCTTCCTTCAAGCGCTTGCGGAAGTAGCCGTAGCCGGCCTCGTCGATCCAGGGGTAGTGGGTCGGCCAGGTATCGAGCCGGCTCTGGTGTGCCTGAGGCGCGAACAGCTCGGTGAGCGAGGAGATCGCCGCCTCCTGCCAGCTCGCCCGGCGCACGAAGTTGACGTAGGCATCCACCGCGAAGCGCACACCGGGTAACACGTGTTCCTGGGCCCACAGCTCATCGCGGGAGAGGCCCACCGCTTCGCCAAGGGTCAGCCAGGCCTCGATACCGCCGCCGTCGTCGTCATGGCCGTCGTGATCGAGCAGGCGCTGGATCCAGCGGCGGCGGGTGGCGGCGTCAGGACAGTTGGCCAGCAGCGCGGCGTCCTTTTGCGGGATCATCACTTGATAATAGAAGCGATTGGCCACCCAGCCGCGGATCTGCTCCGGCGTGGCGCGGCCCTCGGCCATGTCGACCTGGTAGGGGTGATGGACATGGTAATAGGCGCCCTTGGCCAGCAGGGCCTCGCGGAAAGCCTCGGGGGAAAGCGCTGGGGTGTCGGGATCCACCGTCGAGGCGGCGAAGGGGGATGCGATCGAACTCATGAGGCGATTCCTTCCCAGTGCGTGCGAGCGGATGCGCTATGGTTGTGACGCCGTTCGGTGTGTCGGGTTCAGATCTCGAGGCGCATGCCATCGAAAGCGACTTCAATGCCGGTTTCGCTGAGCGTAGCACGCTCCGCGGAGCGCTCGTCGAGGATTGGGTTGGTGTTGTTGATATGGATCAGCACTCGGCGGGTGGAGGGCGGCAAGCGCCCCAGCTCCTCCAGCAGACCGCCCGGTCCGGCCAGGGCCAAGTGGCCCATGTCGGTGCCGGTCGACTTGCCCACGCCGGCACGCAGCAGTTCGTCGTCGTGCCACAGGGTGCCGTCGACCAGCACGCAGTCCGCTTGGCTGAGGTAGCCGCGTACCCGCTCGTCGAGCCGACCGAGCCCCGGGGCATAGAACAGTCGCGTGCCGCACGCCCGGTCTTCCACCAGCAGGCCGATGTTGTCGCCCGGGGTCGGCGCGCCGCGACGTGGCGAATAGGGCGGCGCGTTGCTGTCGAGAGCCACCGCGGCGAACGACAGGCCCGGACAGGCAGGCACCTCGAAGGTGGCCTCCAGATGAGCTTCATCGATACCGATGGGCCGCCAGTTCAGTCCTCCCCAGTGTTCGAGCATGGTGAACAGCGGGAAGCCGCTGCTCAGATCCTGATGCACGTTGGGCGTGCACCAGACATCGAAGGGGCAGCCTTCACGCAGCGACAGCAGGCCGGTGGTGTGGTCGATCTGGGCATCCATCAACAGCACGCCCGAGATACCGCTGTCGCGGGGGATGCGCCGCGGGTGCAGCTCGGGGTTGGCGGCCAGTTGGGTACGGATGTCGGGCGAGGCGTTGCACAGCAGCCAGCGCTCACCGTCGGCGCTGATGGCAATGGATGACTGGGTACGAGGGGTTGCCTCGATGCTGCCGCTGCGCAGGCCATGGCAGAGCGAACAGTTGCAGTTCCACTGGGGATAGCCACCGCCGGCGGCGGCGCCGAGGACCAGTACGTGCATTCAGGACTCCGTGGCGAAGGTGAACCCGATAAAACGACCGGCTGACGCCCGCGAAGAGCGTCAGCCGGTCGAGTCCGTGCCGAAGGGATGGTTCAGCGATTGGAGATATATAGCGTCACTTCGAAGCCCAGACGCAGGTCGGTATAAGCAGGTTTGGTCCACATAAGAACTCCTCCACATGGGTGGATCGATGGGCATGCCCCATTCAGTAAAGCAGCTAATGGCTGCGCTACCTTGCAACCTAAGTCTAGTAAGGGCAAAGAAGATCCGTCAAAAGCCCTCGAATGAGGAGACATAGGCTCTTGAAACGCCGCGATGGCAGGGGGTTAGCACGGGTAACGCAGGATTGTTGCCCAGAGGCAATAGTCTTTTGATTGCCAGCTAAACCTAAATTAACTGATCTGACCATGCGCCTGCCGAAGTTGTGCTAGACCTGAATCTTGTCAATACCTGAAACACAACTACACAAGATGTGCCGCTTTCCCCAGGCACACCTTCAGTGAGACGGAGACAACGCCATGCTTAGGGAGACCGGTTATGCCGTAACGGCCATTAGCTTGTTGGCTGTGTCGGTGGCGCATGCCAACCAGAATCAACTCGAACTCCAGCAGAACCCGGAATACTGGGCCACTCAGCTGGGCAACTACCAGGGCAACCGCTTCAGCGAACTGGACCAGATCAACCGCGACAACGTGAGCGAGCTGCGCTCGGTGTGGCAGTTCTCCACCGGCGTGCTGCGCGGCCACGAAGGCGGTCCCCTCTATGTCGGCGATGGCCGGCTATATATCCACACCCCCTTCCCCAACAAGGTCTTCGCCCTCGATCTGGAGGACGAAGGACGTGTGGTCTGGAGCTACGAGCCGGATCAGGATTCCCGCGTCATTCCGGTGATGTGCTGCGACACGGTCAACCGTGGCCTGGCCTATGCCGACGGACGCCTGTTCCTCGGTCAGGCCGACAATACGCTGATCGCGCTGGATGCCGAGAGCGGCGAGCTGCTGTGGGACGTCAGCAACGGCGATCACACGGTCGGCGAGACCAACACCATGTCGCCGCTGGTGGTGCATGACATGGTGATCGTCGGTATCAGCGGCGGCGAATACGGTATCCGCGGTCACATGACCGCCTACAACGTCGAGACCGGCGAGATGGTCTGGCGCGGTTACTCCACCGGGCCGGACGACGAAGTGCTGATCGACCCCGAGACCACCCTGATGCTGGGCGAGCCCATCGGCGAGGCCGACCTGGGCGTCACCACCTGGCCGGAAGACGAGTGGGAGCGCGGCGGCGGGGCACCCTGGGGCTGGGTCACCTACGACCCCGACCTCGACCTGATCTACTACGGTACCGGCAACCCCGGCACCTGGAACCCGGATCAGCGCGCCGTCGACGGCGAGCCGGCCGACAACAAGTGGGCCATCACCGTGTTTGCTCGCGATCCCAACGACGGCTCGGTCAAGTGGGTCTATCAGAAGGTGCCGTTCGATGAGTGGGACTACGACGGCGTCAACGAGAACCAGCTGATCGACATCGAGTTCGAGGGTGAACAGCGCAAGGGCCTGGCGATCATCGACCGTACCGGCTTCGGTATGCTGCTGGATCGTGAAACCGGTGAATTGCTGGTGGCGGAGAAGTTCGCTCCCGAAACCAACTGGGCGGACAGCTACGACATGGAGACCGGGCGGCCCAATGTCAACGAGGAGTACAGCACCTTCCGCCAAGGCGTGAACGTCAACACTACCGACATCTGCCCCACCGCGATGGGCGCCAAGAACATGCAGCCGAGCGCCTACTCGCCGCGCACCGGCCTGATCTATGCCGGCATCAACCGCATCTGCATGAACTACGAGCCCTATGAGACCGAGTACGTGGCCGGCCAACCCTATGTGGGCGCCACGCTGACCATGATGCCGGCGCCTACCGAGAACGGCCAGATGGAAGGCCGCATGGGCAGCTTCATCGCCTGGGATCCGGTTGCCGGCGAGACCGTGTGGGAAGTCGACGAGCGCTTCGCGGTATGGAGCGGTGCTCTGGCCACGGCCGGTGACCTGGCCTTCTACGGCACTCTCGAAGGCCACGTGAAGGCGGTGGACATCGAGAACGGCGAGGAGTTGTGGCGCTTCAAGACCCCCTCCGGAATCATCGGTAACGTCAATACCTTCATGCATGAGGGCAAGCAGTACGTGGCCGTACTCTCCGGGGTCGGCGGCTGGGCCGGTATCGGCCTGGCAGCGGGGCTCGAGGATCCCGAAGAGGGTCTCGGCGCCGTGGGCGTGTTCTCCGCGCTGGGTGATTACACCAAGCTCGGCGGCGTGCTGACGGTATTCGCCCTGCCGGACTGATCCGTGAATGGCCCGGGCGGGTAGGCAGACGCCTACCCGCCCACTCTCATTCGCTTCGGTGGCACGACGCGCGCAAGCCCCCGAAGCCGCAAGAAGAAGGATGTGCTGCATGACGGTATTCGCACGTTTTCACGTTGTTCCCGCACTGTTCCTCACCCTGGGGTTGGCTTCCGCTACCCTTGCCGATGAGCATCGCGTCACCGGCGATGGACCCGGCGCCTTCGTCGTCGAGGATGGCAAGGTGGACCCCGACACCTACGAGGGCTACCTCGTCTATACCCGGGCCTGCATGGCCTGCCACGGGCCCGATGGCATGGGCTCCTCATTCGCTCCCAACCTGATTCGCGCGGCCGAGCGGCGTGGCTGGGAGAACTTTGCCGGTACCATCGCTTCCGGGCGCGAGGTGCAGCCCGGCCAGGTGATGCCCTCCTTCGCCGATGACCCCTACGTCATGGGTAACATTCCCAACCTCTTCAGCTACATGCGAGCGCGTGGCGAAGGCGGCCTGGGGCGCGGTCGTCCGCAGATCATCGAGTCGATGCAGGAGCAGGCAGAAGAGAACGGCGACGACGAGGCCGCTGAGGAAGCGAACGCCAAGGAGTGAACCCGCTCCATTCGCGACATCATTTCCTGAAGCGGAGGATGCATGAGAGCAGCCTGTCGTAGCATGTTGCAGGTATTGGCCGTGGCTCTGGGGCTGACCGCCGTCGCGGCAGCCGTCGCCAATCCCCCCGAACGCCAGGAGCGCGAGGCCCTGCGGGTCTGCGCCGACGGCAACAATCTGCCCTTCAGCAACCAGGCCGGCGAAGGGTTCGAGAACCGTATCGCCGAGCTGATGGCCGAGGATCTCGGCGTGCCGCTGACCTACGTCTGGGCGCCCCAGGTCATGGGCTTCGTGCGCAACACCCTGGAGCTGCGCGTGTGCGACGTGATGATCGGCGTCGTGGCGGGCTATGACTTCGTGCAGAACACCAACCCCTACTACCGTTCGGTCTATGCGCTGGTAGTACGTGAAGACTCCGAGCTCGACGCCGCCCGACTGAGCGATCCGGTCTTTGCCGGGCGTCGCATCGGCGTGGTGGCCGAGACCCCGCCGCTGGTGCCGCTGCGGCGAACCGGCGCGCGCATCCAAGGTTATCCGCTGATGGTCGACACCCGCGTGCGCGCCCCGGTGCGCGATGCCATTGCCGATGTCGCCGAGGGCGTGACCGAGGGAGCGGTGCTGTGGGGGCCGCTGGCCGGCTACTACGCGGCGCGCCAGGACCCGCCGCTCAAGGTCGTGCCGCTGATCGACGACGACTCAGATGCCACCCTCGACTACCGCATCACCATGGGCGTGCGCCGCGGCGAGCCCCACTGGAAGGACTGGATCAACGACTTCATCGAGCGCCGCCAGGGGGAGATCGACGCCATCCTGCGCGAGTATGACGTGCCGCTGCTCGACCGCCGCGGCCGGCTGCTGGATACGGATGAAGGAGATGGGGCATGAGCCGTGTACGACCATTCGCCCCCCTGCTGCTGGGAGTCGGCTTCACGCTGGCGCTGTTCGCGGCGACCGAGACCGAGGCCCAGCGCGCTGCGGCGGGACCACCCGACTGGCCCTGCGTGCAGCGGCTCATCCCCGAGCTGGCCTGGGGCACCATCTGGACCGGGCCCTCGCCGGAGGAGCTGGAACAGGCCTGGTGGGAGGACGAAGAGGTCGGCCGGGTGGCGCGCTTCGCCACCTCGCGTTCGACGCCGGAGGAACAGGCCCAGGCGCGTGTGCGCGAGTTCGTCGAGTCCCTGCCCGAGGAGAAGGACGAGGAGAAGGGCGAGGAGCAGGCCGACGAAGAGGTCGAGCGGCGCCTGACCCTGCTGTTCGCCGGGCTGTTCGAGCTCACCAACCGTGAGCGGCGGCGCACCATCGACGGCATTCGTAGCGCTTCCCGTGCCCAACTGGCGCGCCTGGAAACCATCTCGGGCATGGTCGATGAGCTCGAGGAGCGGCGCGCCGACGAGAGCGCCGACGCCGCGGAGGTCGAGCGGCTTTCCGAGTCGCTGTTCTGGGAGCAGCGCACCTTCCAGCAGCGCCAGCAGGCGCTGCCGGCCATGTGCGAGCAGCCCTACCTGCTGGAAGAGAAACTCTCGCGTATGGTGCGCACGATCATGGCGCGAATGCCATGAGGCAGTGGAGTAAATAAGCAGGAGCAAAAAAGACAACACTAACGACAACAGCGGCAGCGCGGCTGCCTGAGGAGTCCTTATGGGTACGCTACCGCGAGCCTTTCGCTGGCTGGCGCTGGGGGGGCTGACACTGGGCCTGGGGTGGACACCCCTGGCATCGGCCGATACGCCGGCAACCATCGTCGTGGGGTATCTGGGCATGGAGCGCCCCGACGACCAGGAGCCGCTCTCGGTGCTCGATCCGGTGATCGACGACGAAGGGCTGCAGGGCGCTCGCCTGGGCATCAACGACAACAACGCCACGGCTCAGTTTCTGGGCCAGGAGTTCGTCTTTCACGAGGCGGTGGTGGCTCAGGGTGATGACGTCGGCGAGGCGCTGGAGAGCCTGATCGAACAGGGCGTCGAGTGGATCGTCAGCGGTTTGCCCGCAGCGGCGCTCGGCGAGGTGATGGCGCACCCCGCCCGCGGTGATCGGGTGGTGTTCAATGCCTGGGCGCCGGACGACGAGCTGCGCGGCGAAGCGTGCCACCCGGAGCTCTATCACACCACCCCGAGCCGGCGCATGCTGGCCGACGCCCTGGCCCAGTTCCTCGGCTTCAAGCAGTGGGACCGCTGGGCGCTGGTCTACGGCAACACCGACGAGGATCGCATCCTGGCCGACGTGCTGCGCGCCTCGGCCGCGCGCTACGGCCATCGCGTCGTGGGCGACAGGATGTGGCCCCACGACCCCATGGCACGCCGCGCCGAGGGTGGGTTCCACGCCATTCAGCGCGAGATCCCGGTATTTCTGCAGGACCTGCCCGAGCACGACGTCCTGGTGATCGCCGACGAGACCGACTACTTCGGCGAATACTTCCCCTTCCAGACCTGGGCGCCGCGCCCGGTAGTGGGCACCCAGGGGCTGATGGCGACTCCGTGGCACCGGGCCCACGAATCCTGGGGCGCGGTGCAGCTGCAGCGGCGCTTCGAGAAGCTCGCCGACCGCTGGATGACGCCGCGGGACTTCGGCGCCTGGTTGGCGCTGCGCTCGCTGGGCGAGGCGGCGGCTCGCACCGGCTCCGTCGAGCGCGAAGCCGTGCTCGACTACATGCTCAGCGAGGAGTTCGAACTCGCCGGCTACCTGGGTTTCCCGGTCAGCTATCGCACCTGGAACCACCAGCTGCGCCAGCCCATCCTGATCACCGGGCCGCGCATGGTGGCCTCGGTGTCGCCGCAGGAGGGTTATCTGCATCCACGCACGCCGCTCGATGCACTCGGCGCCGACGAGGGAGAATCCCAATGCCGCTTCTGAACCGCATGATCTCGCCAAGCCTGTTCGGGCTGGTGCTGGGGGCCTTGGCGCTGCTGCCCGTCAGCGCTCAGGCGGAGCGCATCTTCGTCTCCAACGAGAAGGACAACACTATCTCGGTCATCGACGGGGCGAGCCTCGAGGTGGTGGAAACCATCAGCGTGGGGCGACGGCCGCGCTCGATGGCATTCAGCAGCGACGGCAGCGAGCTGTTCGTGGCGGTGGGTGACGACGAGGCCATCGACATGATCGACCTGGAGACGCTGCAGGTGGTGCGCAGCCAGGCTTCGGGGGACGACCCGGAGGTGATCCGCGTCGACCCCAATCGGCCCTACATCTACGTCTCCAACGAGGACGACAACATCGTCTCGGTGCTCGACTACGAGCGGCGCACACTGGTCACCGAGATCCCGGTGGGGGTCGAGCCGGAAGGGCTCGGCATCAGCCCCGACGGGCGCTGGCTGGTCTCCACCACCGAAACCTCCAACATGGCCCACATCATCGACACCGAGACCATGGAAGCGGTGTATCACCGCCTGGTGGGCGCTCGCCCGCGCCACGCCGAGTTCACCCATGACGGCCGTGAGGCCTGGGTCTCGGCGGAGATCGCCGGCACCGTGTCGATCCTCGACATGGAAGAGACCTTCGACGTCAAGCACGTGATCCGCTTCGACGTGCCCGGGGTACCGCGTGAGACCGTGCAGGCGGTTGGTGTGGCGCTGACCTCCGACGGCCGCTACGGCTTCGTCGCCCTGGGCCCCTCCAATCGGGTAGCGGTGGTCGACCAGCAGACCTACGAGGTGCTCGACTACATCCTGGTCGGCCAGCGGGTCTGGCACCTGGCGCTCAACGGCGACGAGAGCCGGCTCTACACCACCAACGGGGTCAGCGGCGACGTCACCATGATCGAGGTGGACAGCCTGCGGGCGGTCAAGTCGATCCCGGTGGGCCGCTTCCCCTGGGGCGTGATCGTCGAGCCGTGAGCGAGACGCACGATGCGACCGAAGCTCAGCTCGCGCTGGAGGTACGCGAGCTGAGCTTCACCTATAGCGGCAGGCCGGCGCTGGACGACGTTTCCCTGGCCGTGAGAGCCGGGGAGTTCGTCGTGCTGCTCGGCCCCAACGGCGCCGGTAAGACCACGCTGTTCTCGCTGATCACCCGTTTGCACGACCGTCGCCGCGGCGAGATTCGCATCGGCGGCTTCGACGTGCGCCGTCAGGCGGTACAGGCCCACGCCCGCATCGGTGCGGTGTTTCAGCAGCCGACCCTGGATCTCGATCTCAGCGTGATGCAGAACCTGGCCTACCATGGCGCCCTGCACGGCATGTCGCGGGGCGAGGCGAAGTCGCGCGCGCTGGCTCAGCTCGAACGGGTGGGGCTGGCCGACCAGCGCCGCACGCGGGTACGCCGCCTCTCCGGCGGCCAGCGGCGGCGGGTGGAGATCGCCCGGGGCCTGATGCACGAGCCACGCCTGCTGCTGCTCGACGAGCCCACCGTGGGGCTCGATATCGCTTCGCGCCGCGATCTGGTCGCGCATGCCCATCGGCTGTGCGCCGAAGCGGGAGTGGCGGTGCTGTGGGCCACGCACCTGATCGATGAAGTGCGACGCGGCGATCGGGTCGCGGTGCTGCACCGCGGGCGGCTGCTGGCCGACGAGCAGGGCGAGGCGCTCACTGCCCGGCTCGGCGTCGAGACCCTGGGTGAAGCCTTCGATCGATTGGTGGGAGACGAGGAGGCCGCATGCGAGTGATGCCCTGGCTGCACTGTCTGCGCGGCGTGGTGGGCCGCGAGCTGCTGCGCTTCCTGCATCAGCGCAGCCGCTTTCTCGCCGCGCTGGTGCGTCCACTGGTGTGGCTGTTCGTCTTTGCCGCCGGCTTTCGCATGGCGCTGGGGGTGGCCATGACCGAGCCCTACCAGACCTACATTCTCTACGAGGTTTACATCGTGCCGGGGCTGGTGGGCATGATTCAGCTGTTCAACGGCATGCAGAGCTCGCTCTCCATGGTCTACGACCGCGAGATGGGCAGCATGCGGGTACTGCTGGTCAGCCCCTTCCCGCGCTGGTACCTGCTGGTGTGCAAGTTGCTGGCCAGCACTCTGGTGTCGGTGGTGCAGGTCTACGTCTTCCTGGCCATCGCCTGGGCCTATAGCATCCAGGCGCCGGCGATGGGCTATCTCTACCTGCTGCCGGCGCTGCTGGTCACCGGCTTCATGGTCGGTGCGCTGGGGCTATTGCTCTCTTCCTTCATCCGCCAGTTGGAGAACTTCGCCGGAGTGATGAATTTCGTCATCTTCCCGATGTTCTTTCTCTCCTCGGCGCTCTATCCGCTGTGGCGCATCCGCGAGGGCAGCTATCTGGTCTATCAGATCGCCGCGCTCAATCCCTTCACCCATGCCGTGGAGATGATCCGCTTCGCCATGTACGAGCGCTTCAATACCGAGGCGGTGCTGATCAGCGTGGCGGTGGCGGCGGTGCTGCTGGTGCTGGCGATCCTTGGCTATAACCCATCCCGCGGCATGATGGCTCGCAAGGGAAACGCGGGATAAATGTCTGCGCGTGCGAATCACTGCGTTGCGCGGTGCTGGTGCGTCGAGTCAGGGATGGCATGGCTCTCCTGGTCCTGGCTTTCCAGGCTGCGGTACTCCAGGTAATCGATGATGCGCTGGCGGGTGCGCGGGTCGAGCTCCCACAGCACCATGCGATTGCCGGGCAGGAAGGTGGCGGGACCGGCCAGGAAGGCGTCGAGAGTGTCGCGATCCCATACCAGCTCGGCTCGTTCTAGCGCCGGAGAGTAGTCGAATTCCGCGATGCTGCCTGCGGGGCGGCCGAACACCTCATGCAGACTGGGGCCGGCCAGATGGCGGCCGGGCTCGATGCTGTGGCAGCCGACGCACTGGGCGCGGAACAGCCGCTCGCCCTCGGCGTGTTCGTCAGCCAGGGCCGCCGGCGGAGCGAGCAGCAAGGTGGCGAGAGCCAGGCCGGTGGTGCAGCGGCTGCCGCAGCGGAGGCGGGGCATCAGAAGCAGCGCAGGTTGGCGTCGGCCTGAGCCTGGTGCAGGGCCTGCACCTGATCCTGCATGCCGCGCTCTGTGCGGAACAGCACGCCGAGTTCGCCGCGCTGGTCCTGCATGCCCAGCACCGTCTCGACCTGCTCGTAGGTTTCGTAGGGCAGATGCTCGGCGATCACGTCGATGCTGCAGGAGCACTTCTGCATGGTCAGATAGCTGTTGCCGTTGGCCGCCATACAGGCCAGCACGTAATCGACGCGCGCTTCGGTAGGGTAGTCGTTGGCCAGGCCTGGCGTGGCAAGCGGGAGCAGCAGGCCGACAAGCATCCACGGGCGTAGCAGGCCTGTCGCCGTCTTCCGAAGTCGAGGCATTGTTGTTGTCCTCCGGATGGTAATGGCGCTTTGAGTCGTCGCAGCGTATGGCTTCAAGGTATGGCAGTCAGCGCTGTTTTTCCACCGCGAGCAAGGGCCTATCGCGCCCATGAAGAAAGCCTATGAGCTGTTGCCGGGGTGGCATCGGTAATCTTCCCAGGTCGGCCGAGGCCGATTGTCTGCAATCCCTGCATGACATTTTCAGCCCGTCTCTCGGCGGGCTTTTTTCTGCACGCGAGTTTCATGTGCAAGGAGAGCCGAGTGGCAGATCAGCTCTTGTGCTTGTCGTCGCGCACCTCGTAATCCCCTTCCAGCAACTCGGGCTCGCTACCGCGATAGTGGGCTTCGCCAGAGTAGGTCTCCTGAGTATGAGTCTCGCGGTGGGTTTCGCGATAGTGGTAGCCGCCGCCGGCATCCTTGGCCTGCTCGGCGCGCAGCTGTTCGAGGCGCTTCTTCATGCGGTAGCGCACGATCGGCAGCATGGCCCAGCCGAGCAGCAGGAAGAACAGGCCGAGCACGGTGCCGACGATCAGCAGCATGCCGAACAGCAGCCAGGTCAGGATCAACTTGAGCCCGCTTAAGGGGCCACGGTGCGGCTGGTTGGCCCGGGTGCGCCACTGCTGGGCGGCCTGCCAGGCGGCGTTGCGGCGTAGATCGTTGGGATCGAACATGATCATCTCCGGGCGGTGGGGTTCCGCCTCTCGGGTGTGGTCGGTATCTCTTGGAGACCGCGACACGACAAACGTTCCAGGGCCCCAGGCTATCACAGCCATAGCCGCCACAGAGCGGCAGTGACGATACCGGCAGCGATTGCTGCCAGCGCCTTTTGCGTAGCCAGCATCACGCCGAGCGTGGCAAGCAGCGCCAGGCGGGCGCCCCAGTCGCCCTGTACCGCCATGGGTGTGATCACTGCCACCAGCACCGAGCCGGCCATGGCGTTGATGAAGCGCTCCACTCTGGGTCCGATGGGCACCCGCGACATCACGAACACGCCGCCGGCACGGGTCAGGTAGGTGACCAGCGCCATGATCAGGATGGCGGCCAACGCCCCCATGGTCGTGGCTGGCAGGCTCATGCGGTGGCCTCCTGGGGCGGCCTGGCGGGCACCATCAGGCCGACCAGCCCGCCGGCCAGAGCCCCAACGATCACGTGGGAGTGCGGCGGCAGCCAGACCATGGCGGCCAAGGCAGCCAGGGCGGCGGCGCCCCAGGGTGCGAGCATGGAGAGGTCGCGACGCCCGCCCAGCAGCATGGCCAGGAGGAAGCAGCCCATGATCACGTCGAGACCGAAGCGCTCGGGCTCCTCGATGCCGCTACCGAAGATCACGCCGAGCAGCGTGCCCGCCAGCCAGGTCAGCCACAGGGCGATGCCGCCGCCCACCAGCATGCCGACGTTGGTCTCGCCGCGCTGACGGTCGGCCACCGCCATGGCCCAGTTGGAGTCGCTCATCACTACCAGGCTGCCGTAGCGCTGTGCCGGTGGCAGGTGGGCCAGCCAGGGCTGGATGGCGGCTCCCATCAGCAGATGCCGGGCATTGATGGCGAAGGTGGTGGCGATCAGCGGCAGCAGCGGGATCTCCGGCCCCCACAACTCCAGGGCGGCGAACTGCGAGGCGCCGGCGAACACCAGTGCGCTCATCAGCATGGCTTCGAATCCCGACAGCCCGCGCGCCAGGGCAGCCACGCCGAAGGCCAGGCCGAAGATCACCACGAACAGCGACAGCGGCGCCATGCGCCGGATGCCGACGAGGACGCCGGCGAGATCGAGTTGGGCGCCGGGACGGTCGTTCATGCCCGCCACACCTCGGCGACGATCTCGTAGCTGCGCAGCCGGTCCGCGCTGGCGTAGGTATCGGTATTGAGCATCAGCTCGTCGGCGCCGGTCAGTTCGAGGAAGCGCTCGAGGCCCGCCCGCACGGTTTCGGGCCCGCCAATCACCGCCGCGCCCAGGAACTGCTCGACCTGAACCCGCTCCATGGGCGTCCAGTCGAGGGTTTCGACCGGCGGCAGCGCGCGGGTGCGCTTACCCCGCACCATGCCGAGGAACTTCTGGCGGGCGGTGGAGGCGAGGAACTCGGCGCGCTCGTCGCTCTCGGCAGCGATCACCGGCAGCCCCACCATGGCGTAGGGCCGTTCGAGCAGGGCCGAGGGGCGGAAGTTGTCGCGGTAGAGGCGCAGGGCCTCGTGCAGGTAGCCAGGGGCGAACTGGGCGGCGAAGGCGAACGGCAGCCCCTCGCGAGCGGCGAGCTGGGCACTGTAGCCGCTGGAGCCGAGCAGCCACAGCGGCACTCGGGTGCCCTGGCCGGGTACGGCACGCACGCGCTGCTCGGGGCGCTCGTCATCGAGGAAGGCCTGCAGCTCGGCGAGCAGCTCGGGGAAGTTCTCGGCCCCGGCGTACGGGTCGCGGCGCAGTGCCGCCATTGTGGCGGCGTCGGAGCCCGGCGCGCGGCCCAGGCCCAGGTCGATGCGCCCCGGGTAGAGGGTCTCGAGGGTACCGAACTGCTCGGCGATCACCAGCGGCGCATGATTGGGCAGCATGATGCCGCCGCTGCCTACGCGGATGCGTGAGGTGGCTCCGGCGATATGACCGATCAGCACCGCGGTGGCGGCACTGGCGATGCCGTCCAGACTATGATGCTCGGCCAGCCAGTAGCGGGTGAAGCCGAGCTGCTCGGTCAACTGGGCCAAGGCCACGCTTTCGGCGAAGCTGTCGGCGATGGTGCCGCCCTGGCGAATGGGCGCCAGGTCGAGCACGGACAGAGGCGTCCGGGAGAGTCGTGACATGAGAGCACTCGAAAAAAATGTTTAGCCTGCTTGGTTTCCTAGAATCCTCTTCTCCGCGCCCCGATGCAATGCCCAAACGCCGGAAGCAAGGCAGACCGATGGCGGATTGTGTGCCGCTGCGGTCAGGCTGCTAGCATGAAAAGCCCCAAGGACGAATAAGGGAATTCTGTATGGCCAACCATGGAGGGCAGCGGGTCTTCATCGTCTCGGCCCTGATCATCCTGGCGCTGGTGGCCGCCGGCGCCAGCTTTCCGGCGGCCTTCGGCAATGCCGCCGACGCCGCCCTCGCCGGGGTCACCCGGCTGTTCGGCTGGTTCTATCTCATCTCGGTGTTCGGCTTCGTCCTCTTCCTGCTGACGCTGGCCTTCAGCAAGTACGGCAAGATTCGCCTGGGGCCGCAGGACAGTACGCCGAGTTTCAGTTTCTTCTCCTGGGTCAGCATGCTGCTGGCGGCGGGTTTCGGCGTGGGTCTGGTGTTCTACGGCATGGCCGAGCCGATGCTTCACTACGTCGAGCCGCCCTACGGCGACGTGCCGGCCGAAACCACCGAGGCGGCGCGCTATGCCATCCAATACAGCTACTTCAACTGGGGCGTGCACCAGTGGGCCGCTTTCTCGGTGGTCGGCCTGATCATCGCCTACTTCCAGTTCCGCAAGGGGCAGGCCGGGCTGGTCTCGTCGGTGCTGTCGTCGATTTCGGCGAAGTATCCCCGGGTACGACCCTATGCGCCGACCCTGGACGTGTTCGCGGTGGTGGCCACAGTGATGGGGGTGGCCACTTCGCTGGGCCTGGGCGTGCTGCAGCTCAACGGCGGCTTCAACGCCGTATTCGGTCTGCCCGAGAGCGTGCTGTGGCAGTTCGTCATTTTGTTCGTGATGTTCCTGGCTTACATGGCCTCGACCTGGTCGGGGCTGGACAAGGGCATTCGGCGGCTCTCCAACCTCAACATGATCCTGTGCATCGGGCTGATGCTCTATGTGCTGATCACCGGGCCCACGGTGATGATCCTGGAGACCATCACCCTCGGCATCGGCGACTACCTGCAGAACTTCATCGGCATGAGCCTGCGTATCTCGCCCTTCACCGACAACACCTGGGCGGCCAACTGGACGGTCTTCTACTGGGCCTGGGTGATCGCCTGGTCGCCCTTCGTTGGCACCTTCGTCGCCCGGGTCTCGCGCGGCCGCACGATCAAGGAGTACGTGTTCGGCGTACTGATCGTGCCGCCACTGCTGGCCTGCCTGTGGATCGGCGTGTTCGGCGGCGCCGCGCTGCACATGGAGCTGGCCGGCGACGCCGGTCTGGCGGCGGCCACCGAGGCCAACATCACCGTGGCGCTGTTCGAGATGTTCGAGCGCATGCCGTACAGCGGCGTGCTGTCGATGATCGCCATGCTGCTGATCTTCATCTTCCTGGTCACCTCGGCCGACTCGGCGTCCTACATCGTGGCCCAGATGACCGACAACGGCTCGATCAATCCACCGCTGTTCAAGCGGGTGCTCTGGGGCGTGCTGATCGCCGCCATCTGCCTGACGCTGATTGCCGCCGGTGGGTTGAGCGGGCTGCAGTCCGCCGCGGTGCTCTCGGCGCTGCCGTTCACTTTCATCCTCTACGGCATGATCGTGGTGCTGATCCGCGAGCTGCGCGCCGACCGCCAGGCCATGCTGACCCAGCTCTACCGCCGTCACGGCGAGACGCCGGTGGGTGCCGACGCCTTCGAGGCCGAGGCGCTGGGCGAGCAGGAGCGCCTGCGGCGGGCGCCCAACGTGGTCAATCGGCGCATTCACCGGCGCGAGGGCGGCTAGATGGTTGACAGCGGCGGTAGCCAGGCGTGGTGACAGGTCGTAAGCTTGAGAAAGAATCGGGTATCGGATGCCTACCATGTCTCTCATCGGCTCACGCCAACGTTCGCTACAGCGCGGCGCCACCCGGCGCCGTCAGCCGCGTCGCCGCTCTCCGGGCGGCTTCGACCGCTGGCTCGACCGCGCGGTGGACGTCGCCGTGATCACGGCTCTGGCGGTGGGGGGCGTGGCGCTGCTCTTGCATCTGCTTCTCTAACCTCGAGGTGAGATGCGTTTCCTGCTTGTCCTGATCGTGCTGATTGCCTTGGCTGCGGCTGCCTGGTGGCAGTTCGAGGAGCGTATTCCTCGCCACTGGCACCCTTGGGCGCCGCTGCACGTCGACGATCCCCTGACCCCGGTGACGAAGTGGAAGCTGCATCGCCTGGCCGAGGATCGCGAAGGCTGTCTGGCGGCGCTGGCAACGGCGCCCGAGGGCGCGCTGCGCATGACGCCGCTCGACGATCACGAGCCGGTGAGCGGCTGTCCGCTGGAAAACGTGGTTCGCGTCCACGGCAGCGAGGTCGAGTTCAACGCCAGCTTCGTGGCGCGCTGCCCGCTGGCTCTGGCCTGGGTCATGTACGAGCGCCAGCGCCTGCAGCCTGCCGCCGAAGCCCACTTCGATGCACGGGTGGTGCGCGTCGAACATTTCGGCAGTTTTGCCTGTCGTAACATCTACGGTCGCGAGGGCGGGCGCCTCAGCGAGCATGCCACCGCGGAGGCGCTCGACGTGGCGGCTTTCCACCTGGCCGATGGGCGACGTATCACGCTGCTCGACCACTGGGGCGACGAGGATGCGCAGGGAGACTTCCTGCGCGATGCGCGTGACGGCGCCTGCGACCTGTTCGGTAACGTGCTGGGGCCGGAGTACAATCGCGCCCATGCCGATCATTTCCACTTCGGCATGCGTGGCTTCCGCCTGTGCCGCTGAAGCCGTCAGGCTCGCACCGCGTCGCCGGCCCCCGTACACTCAGAAGCATCTACCCGCTGGCGCACGAGGCTTATGCTGGGATTTCTGCAGGGATTCGCTTACGGGCTGTTCGTCACCTGCCTGCCGTGGTGTCTGGTCGGGCTGGCCAACCCGCGGCTGGCGCTGCCCACCGATAACCCCAATCGTTTCCAGGTGCTGTTTCGCTACTGCCTGCTGGTGCCCTTCATCAGCATGGTGCTGTGGCTGACCTCGCTGTGGGGCGGCTTCGGCCCCAGCCTGGGCGGCTGGCTTGCCGGTCTGGTGGCGGTGGCAGTGGCGCTGCCCGTGGAGCGAGGTTGGCGCCGCTGGCGCAGTCGGCGACATCAGCGGCGCTTGCAGGAGCGGCTCGCGGCCGAGGCCGAGCGCCAACGAGCCGACCGTGAGCGTGCGGCACGGGAAGCGGGGGTGGCCGAACTCGACCCGGCCCGACCGCCGGTGGGGGCCGATGAGCTGACCCTGGCGCTGTGCCGGGCCAAGCAGCAGCTCCTCGATGTCAAGCGTGGCGATCTGGCCAGCCAGGTCGACCGTTTCTACACCCGCTATACCCATGTGATGGAGCTGCTCTCCGCCCGCTTCGACAAGAGCGAACTGGCATTCGAGCGCTCACGCGGTCTGATCACCGAGGTCTGCCTCGGGGCGGTGGACACCTTTACCTCCATGGCGGCCCAGGCGCGGGGGGTGATGGGCCTGGATGACGCATACGTGCGGCGCCGCCTGACCCAGGAGGGCAGCCAGCTCTCCGTCGAAGAACGCATCGCGCTCAAGCGCCGCCTGGAGCTGATCGAGGAGACCGACCGGCGCCTGCGGCGCCTGGTGGCGCGCAACGAGTCGGCGCTGACCCTGCTCGACGATACCGCGGTGGCCCTGGCGCGGGTAGAGACCGGGCGTCCCCAGGCATCACTTGCCACCGACCGGGCGCTGGAAGAGCTGCGCCGCTTCATCGAGGGCGCGGAGCGCTACAGCCGCAGCGAACGTCGTTGAAAGCCTGGTCAGCCTGCTCGCGCAGCGTCAGGATCGGAATTGCTATGGTAGGGGAAAGGCCTGAATGGGGAAGTACTCATGAAGCAGTCGTCCGAACGCGGCTCGCCGCTCTCGCTGCCGCCGGTGGAGGAGATCGCCAGCGAACTCGAGGAGGTGGCACCCGAGCCGAAGGATAGCGAGGAGATCGTCATCGACGACCCCGAGCTGGAGCAACTGGCGAATGCCTTCGTCGACGACGTGCTGTCCAGCGAAGGCGCCGAGTTCGATCGCCAGCGTCGCGCGGTGGACGAGATGGGCCTCGAGCTGCAGCAGCAGGCGGCACATCACAGCGAGATGCTGCAGGCGCCGCTGCGCAAGCTGGCACATCAGGGCGACGAGGGCGGCCCGGTGGCCAAGGCATTGATCGACCTGCGCGGCCACATGCAGGAACTCGACCCGCACCAGCACCGCCTGGCTGCGGGGCCGTTCGACCGGCTGCTGACGCGCATTCCGGGCGCCGGTAGCCGTATTCAACGCTACTTCCGCAAGTTCGAAAATGCCCAGCAGGCGCTGGACGCCATCATCGCCGACCTGGAAGGCGGTCGCGACATGCTGCGCCGTGACAACATCACCCTCAGCGACGACCAGGAGAGCCTGCGCCAGCTGCTCGGTCGGCTACAGCGCCAGATCGACCTGGGCCGCCTGATCGACCGGCGGCTGATACAAGCCCTGGAGCGGCTGGGCGACGAGCACCCTCAGCGAACCTTCATCGAGGAGGAGCTGCTCTTCCCGCTGCGCCAGCGCATCGTCGACCTCCAGCAGCAGCAGGCGGTCAGCCAGCAGGGCGTGCTGGCGCTGGAAGTGATCATCCGCAACAACCGCGAACTGATTCGCGGCGTCGACCGGGCGATTCACGTTACCGTGTCGGCGCTGACGGTGGCGGTAGCGGTGGCGCTGGCGCTGGCCAATCAGCGCCTGGTGCTGGATCGGGTGGAATCGCTCAATACCACGACCTCGGAGATGATCGCCGGGACGGCCAAGGCGCTGCGTCAGCAGGGGGTGGAGATCCAGACCCGTGCCGCCTCGGCCCAACTCGACATGCAGGCGCTGGAGCAGGCCTTCGATGACGTGCTGGGTGCCATCGACGACCTGTCGCGCTATCGCCAGGAAGCGTTACCTCAGCTTGATGCCCAGATCGACCGCCTGGCGCAGCTGACGCGCCGGGGCGGGGAGTCGATCGACAGGCTGCAGCGTGGCAACGACGTCCACTCCCAGGATGCGGAAGGGAAGCAGCTGCCACCCAAGGACAAGGGCGGGAGAGAAGGCTAAGGAGAACCGCCCGGCGATCGGGTGCCTGAGCTATCGTCATCCGCTTCGTTGACGTCCTTGGGCGGCGGCTCGTGGCGCTGAGCGTCTCTCAGCGCCTTGCGTAGCAGCTCCCAGGCGTCGTCGAACCCCTGCTGCAGCGAATCCCAGGCCGCCTCGCCGGCGTACTGCAACTCCTCGAGGCGGCGCTGGGTTTCGTCACGGCGCCGCTTGAGGCGTTCGATGTCGTCCTGATAACGGTGCTGCGCCTCGTCGCTGGCCTTGCGTGCGCGGGCGATAAGGGCCTCGATTTCGGCGTTCCATTCGTCCAGTTGGGCCTTCATCTGCTCGATGAACTCGTCGCGTCTGCTCATATGCTTGCTCCGCCTCCGGCTGGGTCTACTCTATCGATTCCTTGCTGCCGGGCCGGTTCCCCGGCGCTGCTCAAGTCTGGACGGCGACCCGGTCACGTCCCTGGCGCTTGGCGCGATAGAGCTGGTGGTCGGCCTCGGCCAGCAGCGCCTCGAAGCCGGCAACGTCGTCCTGTGCTGGGTTGCTGCTGGCCACGCCGAGGCTGGCGGTGACCCGGCCCGCTTCGGTGGCGTGGGCATGGGGGATGTCGAGCGCGCGGATCTCATTCTGGATGCGTTCGGCGACCCGTTGGGCGCCTGCCAGGTCGGTCTCCGGCAGTACGCAGACGAACTCCTCGCCGCCATAGCGTGCGACCAGGTCGGAAGGGCGATGGATCACGCGGGTGAGCGCCTGGGCGACGGCTCGCAGGGTGTCGTCGCCGGCCACGTGGCCGTAATGATCGTTGAACTCCTTGAAATGATCGATATCGATGAAGATTACCGAGATGTCATGATTGGCGCGCTGGGCGCGCTGCCACTCCTGATTGAGGAAGGCGTCGAAGTGGCGGCGGTTGGCAATGCCGGTCAGGCCATCCATGGTAGAGATCTGCTGCAGCTGGTCGCGCTGGTCGAGTCCGTGTTGAAAGGCCTGCAGCAGCCGGTCGACGCTCTCCACCAGATGTCCCAGCTCATCGTTGCCATGTACCCCCATGACCGGCTTGGACCAGCGTCCGGGTTGGCTTGGATCGGTCTCGGTGATCGCTGCGTGCACCTTGAGCAGGGGGCGGGTGACGAACCAGTGGAAGACCAGTGCCAGCAGCGCCGCAATGGCCAGGGCCTTGGCCACGCCGAGAGCGAAGATCAACTGGCTACGATCGGTGAAGTCGCGGGTCAGGCTGTCGAGAGAGAGCGTCAACTCCAGCTCGCCTATCGACTTGGGCGCCGTGTCGGAGCCGATCTGATAGACCAGCGGTTTGCGGTAGTGGAGGATATCGGCGAACAGGGCCTGAACCACCCAACTGGAGGTATCGGTGTCGTCGTGCTGACGTGTGGCCATGACACGACCGAAATCGTCGCTGATGGTCACGCTGGCAATCCGTCCGCCGCTGAGCAGGCCTTCGGCCACCTGTGTCGCCAGTTCAGGATTGAGCTGGAAGGCGGCTTCGGCGGCAGTGCCGCGTACCAGATCGATTCGGTACTGCGTTTCGAGAACGATTTCGTGACGCATCGCACGGGCGTCGAGCGCCAGCTCGACGATGCCGGCAATGATGCTGAGCAGCAGTGCAATGGCCAGAGTGAGGCCGGCCTGCTTGGCGGTCAGGCTGCGTCTACCGGCCCGGCGATCCATGCCAGGAACGTATTTCACTAGGGAACCTCCGCTTCGGCATGAATGCGGTCGATGGCGGCCTGCAGCCGCGAGACGAACTGATCGGGAACCGAAGGGTGACAGGCAAGATAGAGATCGACCTCGTTGAAGGTGAACAGAGGGCGCAGTAACAGGTCGGCTTCGGCGGCAAGGTATTCGGCTGCCTGTGCCCCGGTGACCCAGACGTCGATCAGTCCGGCCTGCAGACGAGTGACGTTCTCGCGCTCGGCGCTGGTGACGACGATGGGAATGCCTTGGCTGGCGACATATTGGCCCACTGCGTCCTCGCGAAAGCTGCCGACACGTAGCTCGGACAGGTCCGTCAGCGTGTCGGCTGCGATGTGGGTGTTCTCCAGGGCGAAGGCGGTCCACGTACTGGAAGTCAGCGGCCCGATCCAGGTGAACAGGGATTCGCGCTCTGGAGTACGGGTCGTCGAGTAGACGCAGTGGCGCTCGCGCAGTTGGGCCTCGGTATAGGCGCGAGCCCAGGGCAGCAGGCGGAAGTCGGCCTCGAGTTCGGCGGCGTTCAAGGCCGTGCGCAGCAGCTCGGTGGAGGAGCCGATGATCTTGCCCTGCTCGTCCAGGTAGTTGTAGGGGGGATACTCCTCGGTATTGAAGGCGATGGTGCCGCCGAGGATTTCACTCAGCACGCCGCCTTCGCGCAAGTTGTTCAGCGCCGCCTGCATCTTTGCCACCAGCTCCGGATCCGTGTCCGGGTTCAGGGCGTAGTAGAGGTCGGATTCGCTGATGGTCAGGGCCGGGGTGTAGTCAGTGGTCGGCAGGCCTTCTTCGTTCATCAGCCAGAAGGCGACGTCCTCACCATAGGCCCACAGATCGACCCGGCCCCGCTCGAGCATGCGCAGGGCACTGGCGCCGGATATCGCTGCATGGATCTGGGTTTCCGGCACCCCGGCTTCCTGCAGGCGCTGGGCGCCGATGTCTTCGCGGATCACCGCAATACGGTAATCGCCGGCGATCACGTCCTCGATATCGTTCAACTGAATGCCGCTGTCGCGGCGAGCGATCAGGGTCACCCTGTCAGTGGCAATCGGCCCCACCCACTGGAACAGCTCCTCGCGCTGCTCGGTGCGGGTGGTGGAGAACAGCACCGTGCCCGGCTCGGAAAGGGCCGTGTCGTAGCCGCGGGCCCAGGGATAGAAGAGCACGTCCTCGCGGGTCATGGCGGTACCGGTCTCGGCGAAAATCCGTTCGAGCAGCTCGATGGAAATCCCTTCGAGCCGATCCCCCTGTCGATAATTGTAGGGCGGGTATTCCTCGGTGATGAAGGTCAGCTCCTCCAGGGCAACTGCTGCCGAAAGCGGCAGCAGGGCCAGCATCATCGTCAACCTTTTTCTCATGCGCTAACACCCCGCCCTGCCAGCTTGTTCTTTTGATTACCGTCTGGTGACGAAAGTCATGCTGTCTTGCGTCGACGTCCAGCAAGGGAGCTGACGCTAATGCCACCGGACAAAGCTGCTTAACCCAAGTTAACAGTGATAATGCCCGCCGGTGCGTGAGAAAGGAAGGACTCCACTCCACGCAAGAAAAGCCGGCCCGAAGCCGGGCCGGCGAAACGTAGCGTGAGTGTTACTGCTCGGGTTCGAGCCGATAGAGCGTACCGTTGTCGTCACCGATGAGTGCATACAGATAGCCCTCGGGGCCCTGGCGGATGTCACGCACCGGACCCAGCGGCTCCTCGAGCAGTTCTTCCATCTCTGTCACTTCATCGCCGTTCACTTCGAAGCGATAGATCTGACCGCTCTCCAGTCCGCCCACCAGCAGGTTGCCCTGCCACTGCGGGTAGCGCTCGCTGTCGACGACTGCCAGGCCCGCAGGAGAGACGTCCGAGGAGAAGCGATACACGGGCTCGATGACCTCCTCGTCGGTGAACAGCTCACCGCTGGTGATGTCGTCGAGCAGGTCCGCGCCGGCGGCTTCCTCGCTGTCGTCGTCCTCCGGCCAGCCATGGTTCTCGCCGCTGCGGATGAGCATGAGCTCGTCATGACCGTTGCCACGAGCTTCCACGGCCCAGACGTCGCCACGATCGCGGTCCACGGCCAGCCCCAGCACGTGGCGATGGCCCCAGGAGTAGATCTCGGGCAGGTAGCCCACTTCCTCGAAGCGTGGATTGTCCTCGGGCGCCAGGCCCTGAGGGTTGAGCCGCAGGATCGAGCCGGCGTGATCGTTGGTGTCCTGGGCACGTTCGGGCGAGTCGCGATCGCCGACCGACATCAGCAGGGTGCCGTCGTCCATCCAGGCCAGGCGTGAGCCGCCATGGGGGCCGGGTTCGGAGCGGCGGTTCTGCTCGAACAGCTCTTCCACTTCGGTCAGTTGGTTCCCTGCCAGGCGCCCGCGGGCCAGCGCCGTGGCGGTGGAGTCGGCATCGCCGCTGGCATAGGTGAAATAGATCCAGCCGGTATCGGAGTAATCGGGCGAGGCGGCAATATCCAGCAGCCCGCCCTGGTCGTCGCTCGGAACGCCGGGCAAGTCGTCGATCGTCTGGCGTTCGTCGTTGTAGAAGGTCTGAATCCGTCCGGTGCGTTCGCTGACCAGATAGAGGCCGCCAGGCAAGATAGCAACACCCCAGGGGCGCTCCAGGTCTTCGGCTACCGCCGTCAGTCTCAGCGTCTGATGTTCTGTCTCCAGCGTTGCTTCGTCGGCGCCGGACGCCGTGGCTACCACGGCCAGCGCCAGTAGAGGGGTACCGCTCCAGCGTCCTTTCATGATTCACCTCCGGTCCATGTGTGACCCTCAGTGTAGCGAAAGCCGTTCCAGCGTCATTTCTGCTGCGAATTGCTGGTAGGCTAGCGCTTCGGGAAGGCCCCGCAGTCAGAGGAGAGTGGGATGAGCGTGATACCGGCGGTCGGCAGTGCTGGCGCCAGGCAGCGGGCATCGAAAAAGGAGATCCTGGGCTGGGCGATGTTCGACTTCGCCAACCAGGCCTATACGCTGCTGATCATCACCGTGGTGTTCGGCGAGCTGTTCACTACCGTCATCGTCGGGGATCGCGGCGACGGCTTTCGCCTGGCCAATCTGCTGTGGAGTCTGGCGCTGGCGACGAGCTATCTGCTGGTGGTGATCACCGCACCGCTGTGCGGCGCGGTGATGGACTACCGGGCGGCCAAGAAGCGTTTTCTGTTCATCAGCTACATCGTCACCGTGTTCGCCACGGCGTTGCTCTATTTCGTAGCCCCTGGCTACGTCATGCTGGGCGTACTGCTGATCGTGGTGTCCAACTACGCCTATTCGATGGGCGAGTCGTTCATTGCCGCCTTTCTGCCCGACCTCGGCCCGCCACAGGATCTGGGCAAGATCTCCGGCTTCGGCTGGGCGCTGGGCTACGTCGGAGGTCTGTTCGCGGCAGGCTTCACCCTGGTGGCGCTGGGTGAGGCAAGCGCCGATAACTTCGAGCGTATACGCTGGGTCGGGCCCTTTGCCGCGGCGTTCTTCCTCATTACCGCCATCCCCACCTTTCTGTGGGTGAAGGAGCGCGGCACGCCGCAGCCGCACCGCAAGAGCTATCGCGAAATCGCCTGGGAACGGGTCTCCACCACGCTGCACGAGCTACGGCACTTTCGCGATCTGGGCATCTTCCTGGTGTCGCTGCTGTTTTCCATGGCCGGGGTCTACATCATCATCGCCTTCGCCTTCATCTACGGCGCCCAGGTGATCGGCTGGGACGAGGCGGTGCGCAACATCATGTTCATCATCGTGCAGATCACGGCGGCCGCCGGGGCGCTGGGCTTCGGCTTCATCCAGGATCGCATCGGCACCAAGTTCACCTACCAACTGACCCTGCTGCTGTGGGTGGCGGCGATTCTGGCCATCTGGGCCACGCCGGAGGTCACCGCCTTCCTCAATGCCGCTTTCGGCCTCGACTGGGAGGCCCAGCACCTGTTCCTGTTCGTCGGCTGCCTGGCGGGGCTCTCGCTGGGCTCCAGCCAATCGGCCAGCCGCGCCCTGGTGGGGCTGTTCTCGCCGACGCGCAAGGCCGCGGAGTTCTTCGGCTTCTGGGGGCTGGCCAACAAGCTGGCCGGCGTCTTCGGCATCATCGCACTCGGACTGCTGCAGTCGGTGGTGGGGCTGCAGGCGTCGATTCTGCTGTGTGCGGCGCTGTTCATCGTGGCCATGCTGATCTGCCTGGCGGTCAACCAGGCCCGCGGGGAGCAGGCGGCGGCCGCGTGGGAGGCGCGCAACGGAACCGCTGTAACCGACAGGGAAGCGACCACATGACCCTCGACCCCGTACTGCTGGCGCTGGTTACGTTCACCTTCGTCGTGGCCGGTTTGGTCAAGGGGGTGATCGGGATGGGCATGCCCACGGTGTCGCTGGCGCTGCTCGCGGCCACGGTGGGACTGCCGTCGGCCATGGCGCTGCTGCTGGCCCCCACCATCATCACCAACGTCTGGCAGGCGCTGGTGGGGGGCTACCTGAAGCAGATCGTGTGGCGCCTGTGGCCCTTCCTGCTGGCTTCGGTGGTCACCGTGTGGCTGGGTGTGGCCATTCTGGCCCGGGTCGACGTACGTTGGCTTTCCGGACTGCTCGGGGTGCTGATCGCCTTCTACGCCCTGGCCGGCCTGTTCAACCTCGGCCTGGGCAAGCTGGTCAGCCGCGGCCGGCATGCCGCACCGGTCAACGGGGCGCTGACTGGCCTGCTCACCGGCATGACCGGCTCCTCGGTGTTTCCCGGCGTGGCCTATCTGCAGTCTCTCGGCCTGCCGCGTGACATGCTGATCCAGGCCATGGGAGTGCTGTTCGTGGTCACCACCATGGCGCTGGGACTCTCCATGGGCGGACAGCGTCTGCTCAGCGTGGAGCTGGGCCTGCTCTCGCTGGGGGCGGTGGTGCCGGCTCTGGTGGGCATGCAGCTTGGCCAGCGGCTGCGCCAACGGCTCTCGGAAACCACCTTCCGGCGCATCTTCCTTAGCGGCCTGCTGGCCATGGGGGGCTATCTGCTGATGCGGTCGCTACTCGGCTAGGCGGGTAGCGACCGCGTGCTTCACTCGGCCAGGAAGGCGCGGATGCGTTCGCCGGCCTGATCGATGCCGAGTACGCCGTCCAGGTGGCCACGCTTGCCTTCAAGGGTCATCAGCTCCACTTCAGCTCCACCGGTTTCGATAAGCTCGGCGGTCTTGCGTACGCCTTCCGGGGCGAAGACCAGGTCGTTCTCGCTGTAGAGGATCAAGGTGGGCGCCTCTATCCGGGCGAGCCCCTCTTCCAGGCTTTCGCCGTGGCCGGCGATGAACGCCTGGTTGGCCTTGACCAGATAGAGCAGGTGGTTGGCATCGGCCAGTTCGGCACGGGCGGCGGCGATGTCGTCGAGGGTCTGCTCGATGGCGTAGCGCGCGTCGAGCTCACGGACCGGGTCGGCGTCCTCGTCGGCCCAGCTGCGGTCGAAGGTCTCGTTGGCCCACAGCCAGTGGTTGGCGTTCAGCGTCACCAGCTTGAGCGCTTCGCGCAGCCCGTCCAGCGGTGGCTCGCCGTCGTAGTAGTCGCCTTCGTTCCAGTTGGCGTCCAGGCGAATGGGGGCAGCCCAGGCGCTCAGGGTCGCCAGCAGCCAGGGGTCGGCAACGCCGCCGCCGATCACCGGGACCAGCCGCTCGACCCGCTCGGGATAGGCGCTGGCCCACTCGTAGGCCTGCAGCGCTCCCATGGAAGGCCCCATCACGGCATGCAGCCGTTCGATGCCCTGGCTCTCGAGCAGGGCCTTCTGTACCTCGACGAAGTCGCGAATGGTGACCAGCGGGAAGTCGGTGCCCCAAGGTTCGCCGGTCTCGGGGTTGGGAGTAGCCGGTCCGGTGGTGGTGACGTTGGGGTCGTGGGCGTTGAGGTTGACCAGGGTGTCCGAGGCGATGATGTAGTACTCGTCGGTATCCAGTGGTTTACCGGGGCCGATGATGGCATCCCAGTAGCCGGGTGCCGCATCGTCTTCGGCGTAGCGGCCTGCGGCATGACTGGTGCCGGAGAAGAAGTGGGTGATCAGGATGACGTTGTCCTTCTCCTCGTTGAGGGTGCCATAAGCCTCCCAGCCGATGCGCACCGGTGCGATGGTGTCGCCGCCGACGGTGGTGTATTCGTCCATCTCGAAGACTTGCTTTTCCACCATTCCGTCCCATGCCGCCAGCGGCATGCTGGCCAGCAGGGCCGTGATCATGGCAGCACCGATCAGCGCCGGGGCGAGGGGGGAATGGCGGCGAGCAATCATGGTCGAATGTTCGATGCGGTCGTGCATGTGGCTATCCTTGTCGTTATTGAATAGATGGACGTTATTGAATCGATGGACGTCATTGAAGCGAGAGTCGTCGAAGCGCAGCCAAGGGCGGCGCAGCGCCGTTCAGTACAGACAGCCAGACCCAAAGTGTCAAAGCGGGCGAAGCCTGCCAACCGGGAGAGAAGACATGAACCGACAGAACGGTTCTATCAGGCGCGCCGGCATGGGCATGATGCTGCTGTTCTGGGTATCGTTTATCGGCGTTGGCAGCTGGTGGTTCCACGGCTTTCTGGAGCAACAGCGCAATCCCAACGCGCACCTGGTCAATGCCGTGACCGGCTCCGACGAGCCGATCGTGCTGGAGCGAAGTCGCTCCGGTCACTTCGTCGCCACCGGACGTATCAACGGTGAGCCGATCGAGTTCCTGCTCGATACCGGTGCCACCTACGTGGCCGTACCTGCCGAGTTCGCCGAGCGGCTTGGCCTGCAGAGTGCCGGCTCGGCCTGGTTCAACACCGCCAACGGGCGTGTACGCGGCGATCTTACTCGGCTCGACGAGGTCAGCCTGGGTGGCTTCACTGCCACCAACGTCAATGGCTCCATCAGCCCCGGGCTCGAGGGCGAGGTGGCGCTGCTGGGGATGAGTTTCCTCAATCGTTTCGACATCGAGATTCGCGATGCCCGCATGATACTGCGCCCGGCGCAGCAGCCCTGAGGATGTCATGGCAAAGGAACTGAGAGGCCGCAAGGCCGGCAAGCCGAACCAGATACCCGCTCCGGGGTGGCTGGACGTGATCTGGCGGGTCAAGGAGCAACTGGCGGACGACCACGTCAACATGTTGGCAGCCGGCATCGCCTTCTATTCGTTGCTGTCGCTGTTCCCCGCCATGGCGGCGGTCATTTCGCTGTGGGCGCTGGCCTTCGATCCGGTGGAGCTGGCTGAGCAGATCGCTGAACTCGGCCGTTTCATGCCGCCCGGTGGGGCTCGCTTGATTACCGAACAGGCCGAGGAGGTCGGCGCCAATACCGACACTGGGCTCAGTCTGGCGGCGCTGTTCGGCCTGGCGGTGGCGATGTTCGTGGCATCCAAGGGGGTGCGCGGTCTGCTGGTTGGGCTCAACGTGGTGTATGGCGAGGAGGAGCGGCGCGGCTTCGTGCATCGCATGCTGGTGGTGGCCACGCTGACCATCGGGCTGATCGTGATCTCGCTCGGGGCGATCGGCGTCGTCGCGCTGTTTCCGCTGGTCGTCGGCTGGCTGGCCCTGGAGGGGCCCGTGGTCACCTTGATCAACTGGCTGCGCTGGCCGGTCCTGCTGCTGTTGATGATGTTCGTGATCGCGGTGCTGTACCGCTATGGCCCCTATCGCAGCTCGCCGCGCTGGGAGTGGGTCAGCGTGGGCACCTTGGTGGCCACGCTGCTGTGGCTGCTCGGCTCCGGCGGTTTGTCGCTCTACGTGAGTCAGTTCGCCAACATGGACGAGCTGTATGGCTCGCTCGGGGCGGTGGTGATCCTGATGCTATGGTTCTGGCTCTCCTCGTTCGTCGTATTGCTGGGCGCCGAGATCAACGCTGAAATGGAGCGTCAAACCAAGCGCGATACCACGGTTGGCGAACCCCGGCCCATGGGCGAGCGGGGCGCCTACGCCGCCGACACGCTGGGGCAGAAACGCCCCTGGCAGCGCAACAAACGACAGCAGGGAGAGCAGGGAAAATGACCATGAATCTGACTCGCCGGCTCGGCATGGAGCTTCCCATTCTTCAGGCGCCCATGGCCGGCGTGCAGGGCGCCGAGCTGGCCGTGGCCGTGAGCGAGGCGGGAGGGCTTGGCGCCTTGCCCTGCGCCATGCTCACACCCGAGGCCATGGTGGATGAGCTCCAGCGCATTCGCGCCGCCACCGCGCGGCCCCTCAACGTCAACTTCTTCTGTCATGCGTCGCCGGTGCCGGACGAGACGCGGCTGGCGCGCTGGCATCGGCTGCTGGCGTCTTACTACGCCGAGTACGGCCTCGATATCGACAGCGTGCCGGCCGGTCCCGGGCGGCGTCCGTTCGATCAGGCGGCGTGCGATGCCCTGGAGCACTTCCGCCCCGAGGTGGTCAGCTTCCATTTCGGCCTGCCGGAGGCGGCGCTGATCGAACGGGTCAAGGGCTGGGGGGCCGTGGTGCTCTCGTCTGCCACCACCGTCGAGGAGGCACGCTGGCTCGAGGCCCATGGGGCCGATGCGATCATCGCCCAGGGGCTGGAGGCGGGAGGCCACCGTGGCATGTTCCTCGACGAGGACGTCACCACCCAGCTCGGCACCTTTGCCCTGCTGCCGCAGGTGGTGGCGGCCGTGTCGCTGCCGGTGATCGCCGCCGGGGGCATCGCCGATGCGCGTGGGGTGGCGGCAGCACTGGCGCTGGGTGCCGAAGCGGTACAGGTCGGCACCGCCTTCATGTGCTGCCCCGAGGCCACCACCTCGGCGCTGCATCGCCGCGCGCTGCAGAGCGAGGCCGCGCGCCATACTGCGCTGACCAACCTGTACACGGGGCGCCCCGCGCGGGGCATCGTCACCCGGCTGATGCGCGAGCAGGGTCCGCTCAGCGAGGCGGCACCGGCCTTCCCGCTGGCCACTGCCGCCATCGCCCCGCTGCGCAGTGCCGCCGAGGCCGCGGGCAGCGCCGATTTCTCGCCGCTGTGGGCCGGACAGAACGCCAGCAGCTGTCGTGACGTGCCGGCGGCCGAGGTGGTGCGCGCTCTCGCCGCAGGTTTTAGCTGAGGCAGAGCTGGCGGGAGGCGGTGAGACTGATATCATGGATGCATGAACAGTATTTCAGGCTCCGCTGCAGCTACGGCCTCCCTCGACGACCCCTTCTACTACCTGGCGAACTTCCGTTTCGTCCTGGGCTGGGTGGGCACGCATCACGCCGACCTGCTGACCCGGGAGGAGCGTGGTCTTCTCGCCACGTTCGACGCCTTCCCGCAGCCGTCCCAGGCGCTGCTGGTGCGCATGGTGATGCGCAAGGGAGAGCTCTTTCGTACCGGTAGGCTCGTCTATCCCGAGATCGGCGACACCGAGCGCGCCCTGGCGCCGCTGGTGGATGCCGGCTGGGTCGAAGCGGATCCCGAGCTGGGGTTCGCCGAGCTGTTTCGTCTGCTGCGCCTGGCCGAACTGCGCCGGGCGCTGAAGGCGGAGATCGCCGCGGCGGGGCTCGCTCCCGGAGCGAGCAAGACGGCAATCAGCGAGGCGTTGTCGGTGCAAGAGTTCCAGGCGAAGAGCCTGAGCGAATGGTGGCCGGAGACGAGTGAGGCCCTGAACGGCGAGCGCATCGTGCGGCTAGCGGTGATGCCCTGGTGCGACCGCCTGCGGCTGATGTTCTTTGGCAACCTGCGCCAGGACTGGGCCGAGTTCGTGCTCGCCGAGCTCGGCCTGCAGCGCTTCGAGCGGGTGCCGCTGACGCCCGGCTCCCGCGCCTTCCAGCGTCGTGAAGAGGTCGATGCCTACCTGGCGCTGCATGCGTTGCGCGAGCGCCTGGAGCAGGGCGAGCCGCTTGCTGCGCTGATGACCGACTTGCCGAGCGTGCCGGAGGAGAACGCCTGGCTGGCGCAGCGGCGAGGCAGACTGGCGTTCCTGCTGGGCCAGGCAGCCGAACGCAGCGGCCAGCAAGCCCTGGCCCTGCAGCTCTATGCCGAAAGCGGCGAGGGCGCGGGCGGCCAGGTGGAGGCGCGCATACGCCACCTGCGGCTGCTGGAGCGGCTGGGTGAGTACCGCCAGGCGCATGCGCTGGCCAGCAGGGCATGGACAGCGGCCGTCGGCGAGCAGGAGCGCCAGGCGCTGGCACGTCTGCTGCCCAGGCTGTGCCGGCGACTGGAGCTGGCGCCGCCGAGCCGCGAGCCCGACGCTGCCGTTCGGCGTCTCGATCTCTGCCTGCCCATGGCCGGCTCGGTCGGCGTCGAGCGCGCCGTGGCCGAACACCTGAGCCGTCCCGAAGCACCGGTTCATTACGTCGAGAACGCGCTGCTCACCGGCCTGTTCGGCCTGCTCTGCTGGCCGGCACTGTTCGCGCCGCTGCCGGGCGCCTTCTTCCACCCCTTTCACGTCGGCCCGGCGGATCTCTATCGCGATGACTTCGTCGCGCGTCGGCGTGAGCGCTTCGATGCCTGCCTGGCGCGTCTCGACGACGGCAGCCACGGTGAGGCGATATGGCGCGTCTGGCACGAGAAACGCGGCCTGGCGTCTCCCTTCGTCTATTGGGACGCGCTCGAAGAGGGCTTGCTGGAACAGGCCCTGGCCTGTATTCCGGCAACGCAACTGCGGGCCTGTTTCGCACGCCTGCTCGCCGATCTCAAGGCCAACCGTGCCGGTCTGCCCGATCTGATCCAGTTCCTGCCCGAGGCGGCCAGTGGCGAGCCCCGCTATCGCCTGATCGAAGTGAAGGGGCCCGGCGACCGGCTGCAAGACAACCAGCGGCGCTGGCTGGCGTTCTTCCAGGCTCAGGGCATCGAAGCCGTGGTCTGTCACGTGACCTGGCGGCAGGATGGGGCATCATGAGCGCTGCCGCGACGAGTGGCGAAGCGCCGCTCTATCGCGTGGCGGTGCGGGCGCTGTGTGACTTCACCGCCCGCGAGGGCGATCTCGACCTCCGCTTCACCCCTTCGCCCAGCGCTCGCGAAGGTATCGCAGGCCATGCCCTGGTGGCGGGGCGCCGTGGTCAGAGCTATGAGCGCGAGTTGGCCCTGAGTGGGCATTACCGCGGCCTGGCGGTCAGCGGGCGGGCCGACGGCTTCGACCCGGCGCTGAACCGCCTCGAGGAGATCAAGACCCATCGCGGCGATCTCTCGCGCATGCCTGCCAATCAGCGCGCTCTGCACTGGGCCCAGGTCAAGGTCTACGGGGCGCTGCTGTGCGCCGAGCGGGGACTCGATGCGTTGACCCTGGCGCTGGTCTATTTCGATATCGGCAGCGAGCGCGAGACCCTGCTGACCGAGCAGGCCAGCGCCACCGAGCTCACCGTCTTCTTCGAGGCTCAGTGCGAACGCTTCCTGAGTTGGGCCGAGCAGGAGGCTCACCATCGCCAGGCCCGCGATACTGCTCTGACCGGGCTGAGCTTTCCCCACGCCGAGTTTCGCCCCGGGCAGCGCGAGCTGGCTGAGGGCGTCTACAAGTCGGCGGCCACCGGGCGCTGTTTGCTGGCCCAGGCGCCCACGGGTATCGGCAAGACCGTGGCCACGCTGTTTCCGACCCTCAAGGCGATGCCGCGCCGGCAGATCGACCGGCTCGCCTTTCTGACCATGAAGACGCCGGGCCGGCGCCTGGCGCTGGAGGCGATGGTGCAGTTGGGAGCCGCCGGTGACTGCGATGAGTGTCAGGAGGAGCGCCTGCCGCTGCGGGTGCTGGAACTGACGGCGCGCAGCAAGGCCTGCGAGCACCCGGACAAGGCGTGCCATGGCGATGCCTGTCCGCTGGCCGCCGGCTTCTACGACAAGCTGCCCGCCGCGCGCCAGGCTGCGGTCGAACGCGGCTGGCTCGACCGCGAAGCACTGCGCGAGGTGGCTCTGGAGCATGGGGTGTGCCCTTACTATCTGGGCCAGGAGCTGGCGCGCTGGAGCGATGTCTGCGTGGGCGACGTCAATCACTACTTCGACGTCTCGGCGCTGCTGCACGGCCTGGCCCAGGCCGATGGCTGGCGCCTGGCGCTGCTGGTAGACGAGGCCCACAACCTGGTGGAGCGGGCCCGGGGCATGTACAGCGGGGAGCTGGACCAGCACGCTTTCGCGACGCTGCACCGCAGTGCCCCTGCGCCGCTGGTGAAGCCCCTCGGCCGGCTGATGCGCCAGTGGCAGGCACTGGTGCGTGAGCAGGGCGGCGCCGACGAGGGGCAGCGGGGCCGCCCCGCCTACCAAGTACTCGATGGCCTGCCCAGCCGCCTGGTTGGCACGCTGCAGCAGGTAGCCACGGCGATCGGCGACTATTTGGCCGAGCATCCCGGCGGCGCCGATCCGATGCTGCAGGAGCGGCTGTTCGATGCCCTCGGCTTCGGCCGTCTGGCCGAGTCGTTCGGCGAGCATTCTCTGTGTGATCTCAGCCGTCATGGCCGTGGGCGCGCGGTGCTGGGGCTGCGCAACCTGATACCGGCCGATTTCCTGGCGCCGCGCTTCGCTCAGGCCCACAGCTGCGTGCTGTTCTCGGCGACGCTGTCGCCGGCACACTACCATCGTGACTTGCTGGGGCTGCCGGACGACTGTGTCTGGCAGTCGGTGGCCTCGCCGTTCCGCGGCCACCAGCTGGCGGTGCGCATCCAGGGCGGCATCTCGACGCGGCTGCGCGACCGAGAGGCCTCGCTCGACCCCATTGTCGCCGAGCTGGCCGGGCAGTACCGCCAGCGCCCAGGGCTCTACCTGGCCTTCTTCAGCAGTTTCGCCTACCTGGAGGCGGTGGCCGAGCGGCTCGTGCAGCTTCATCCCAATTTGCCCCACTGGCGTCAGACCCGCGGCATGCGCGAAGACCAGCGGGATGCCTTCCTGGCCCGCTTTCGCTCGGGCGGGCAGGGCATCGGCTTCGCGGTGCTGGGCGGGGCCTTCGGCGAGGGTATCGACCTGCCCGGCGAGCGGCTGATCGGTGCCTTTATTGCCACCCTCGGTCTGCCGCCGTTCGATCCTTTCAATGAAACCCTCAAGGCCAGGCTCGAAGCGCGGTTCGGCAGCGGCGATGCCTACGCCTATCGCATTCCGGGACTGATCAAGGTGATTCAGGCCGCCGGTCGGGTGATTCGCAGCCCCGAGGACCGCGGCACGCTGGTGCTGATGGACGATCGCTTTCGGCGTGCGGAGGTGCGCCGGCTGTTCCCCGACTGGTGGCAGCTCAGCTGAGATGAGTTACCTGATATTACCTGGTGTAACAGTTTCGGATTGTTACCTTCACAGCCGCGTGCTACTTCTTGAACAACACTGACCGCTGGACAAGGAGATGTCTGATGGGAATCGAAGTAGGCGGCCTTTTGGGTCTGATCTGGCTGATCATCCTGGTCTGGGCCATCGTCAAGGTGGCCAAGAGTCCGGCCGGCCCCATTGCCAAGCTGCTGTGGATCATCGTATTGCTGCTATTCCCGCTGGTGGGGCTGATCATCTGGCTGCTGATGGGACCCAAGGGGTAGCGGGCTCAATGAGGAGCGGTGCCACGGTGCGGGGCCGGGTCATGGATTGTCCCGTGGTTCGCCCCGCTCGCATTTCAGACATTCGAGTTCGAGGCCGAGGCGCGTACGCCGCCCGGCCTCGGTCATGACCCAGGGGCGTTCTATCCAGGGCGGCTGGTGGCGCACGTGCTGGTTGTGACCGCATGCCAGTTCCGCGACCCAGTGCCCTTCGTCATCCCGGTGGTAACCTACGATGGCTTGTCGCATTTTTCTGCTCGTCAGGTTTGGCGGGCTCAGCAGCTGATGGCGTTGCCTGCGCGCACTCTGCCGAAATTGCTCAGTACCAGCTCGGCACCCTGCCCATGCCGACCGCAGATGCGGAAGGTGCCGTTGTGTCCCGACGATCGACCCAGTTGGGTGAAGCGTACCGGCTTGCCATCCTGGCGATAGCTGACGCTGACGCCGCGGCCATCCTCGAGCACCCTGAGCAGGGCGTCCGGGGCGAAGTCGCTGCCCGACAGCGGGCCGAGCACGATGGCCAGCGGAGCGCTCCAGTCGTCCATGTGGCAGCTTTGCCGGTCCGGGCTGGGGCAGACGATGACCGTGCTGCGTCGGGTAATGGCGCTGTTGCGTCCCAGCACGAGAGCCGTGCGCAGGCGGTGCGCTTCAGCGACCACTTCCTGGCGGGCGTGCATCGCTTGTAGGCCGGGCACCGCCCATCCCATCAGGATACCGGCCACGACGATGACCACCAGCAGTTCGATCAGGGTCAGGCCACGTTGGCGTGGGGTAGTGAAAGCCGTAGCGTGAGCCGAATCCATGGCGCTCTCCTGAGTGGCGTCCTCGCATGAGGCATCCACTCTAGTCGAGCTGGGCAGAGCGTCTATCAGTCATCGCCGATGGAGTATGTAGGCGATTGCCGCTACGGCCTGACAGCTTACTCCTCGGGGCGCTGCTCCTGCAGATAACGGTCGCGATGGGCACTGCTGCAGAACCATTCGCCCTGGTCGCGCAGCGCCTCGCTCTCCGGCACGTGCACTTGGCACCAGCTGCAGCGCACCATCTGGTTGCCTTCCTGGTGCGATTCATCCTCCAATTGCCCTTCGCGGTCGAGCTTCCACTCGCGGTACATGCGATAGAGTTTGAGGCCGGCGAAGAACAGCACGGCGAAGATGATCAAGCGAATGAGCAATAGGTTCATCCTTTTCTGGCTCCCTTCTGGGTTGGCGGCTTTGCCAGCCGGACGCCCTTGCGGGACAATGGCATGACATCGATTCTCAAGAGATTCCTACGCCCATGCAAGACTTGACGCTGGTGATGGCGCAGCTGGACCCGCTGGTGGGTGACATTCCCGGCAACGCCGAACGTGCCATCGAGGCCGTGCGCGAGGCACGCATCGAGCACGGTGCCGACATCGTGGTGTTTCCCGAGCTGTTCCTGAGCGGCTATCCGCCCGAGGATCTGCTGCTGCGTCCTTCCATGGAGACCCGCCTGCGCGAGGCGCGTTCGCGCATGGCGGCCAAGATGTCCCGCGACGTGCTGGTGATCATCGGCTATCCCGGCCGCCGCGAAGGGCTCGGCTACAACCTGGCCGGGCTGCTCTACAACGGTGAGTGGATCGGCGAATACGCCAAGCAGGTGCTGCCCAACTATCAGGTCTTCGATGAGCGGCGCTATTTCGCCACCGGAGAGCAGAGTCTGGTCCTGGAACACAAGGGAGCCAAGCTCGGCGTGCTGATCTGCGAGGATCTGTGGGACGGCGCGCCGGTGCGTGCCGTACGCGATGCCGGCGCCGACATCGTCGTCACGCTGAATGCCTCACCCTATCACCAGGACAAGCCGGCCGAACGCCTGCGCCTGCTCGAGCAGCGTGCCGCCGAGGTGTCGCTGCCGCTGGTCTACGTCAACACCATCGGCGGCCAAGACGAACTGGTATTCGACGGCGGCTCGGCCTGCGTCGATGCCGGTGGCCAGATCAGGGTGGTCGCGCCCTACTGGCAGGCGGGGCTGATGCCGGTGCAGTTCGTGCAGGAGAGCGGCGCCTGGGTGCCGGTGGAGGGCGAGATCGAGTCCCTCGAGGAGCCCGAGGAGAGTCTCTACTGTGCGCTGGTCAGCGGCGTGCGTGACTACGTCAACAAGAGCGGCTTCGAAGGCGTGGTGCTGGGGCTTTCCGGCGGCATCGACTCGGCCCTCACCCTGGCTATCGCCGTGGATGCGTTGGGGCCGCAGCGGGTGCATGCGGTGATGATGCCCTACCGCTACACCGCTGACATGTCTCAGGAGGACGCCGCCGAGCAGGCCCGGCTGCTCGGCGTGCACTATGAGGTGCTACCCATCGAGCCGATGGTCGACGCCTTCATGGCCACACTGGCCGGCACCTTCGCCGGCACCGAGCGCGATACCACCGAGGAGAACCTGCAGTCGCGCTGTCGCGGCGTGCTGCTGATGGCGATCTCCAACAAGAAGGGCCTGATGGTGCTGACCACCGGCAACAAGAGCGAGATGGCGGTGGGCTACGCCACGCTCTACGGCGACATGGTGGGCGGCTACAATGCGCTCAAGGACGTCTACAAGACCTGGGTCTATCGTTTGGCCCGCTGGCGCAACGAGCAGGCCCCGGCGATTCCCGAACGGGTGATCACCCGGCCGCCTTCGGCCGAGCTGGCGCCGGGGCAGCAGGACACCGACTCGCTGCCCGACTACGATACGCTGGATGCCATACTCATGCGCTACATCGAGGGCGACATGAGCGCCGAGGCGATCATTGAGGCCGGCTTCGAGCGCGACGACGTCTATCAGGTGGTCAAGCTGGTCGATCGCAACGAGTACAAGCGGAGGCAGGCGCCGGTGGGCGTGCGGGTAACCCCGCGCGGCTTCGGACGCGACCGTCGCTATCCCATCGTCAACGGCTGGCAGCCCGGCGACTGACCGAGCCGGAGCGCCCAACGCAAGAACCCGCGAGCTTGCTCGCGGGTTCTTGGTTTTCAGCCGGGGCTGACGGACTCAGGCGGAGAGCGACTGGGCGCGCACGTGCTGCGGCTGGAAGGTACGGCCCCGCAGGCGCTCGTTGCCGGGATCGTTCTGAATCAGCACCTGCAGCACTTCGCGGGCGCGGTCGCGCATGTCGAGCCCCAGGTAGCCCTCGACCATCACGGCCAGCGCATCGCGGGTGGCCTCGGCTTCCGGATAGTTCTCGACGACCCAGCGGCCGCGCTCCACGGCGGCCAGATAGGCGCCCTTGCGCAGGTAGAAGTCCGCCACGTGCAGCTCGTGACGGGCCAGCACGTTGCGCAGGTAGACGATGCGCTGCTCGGCGTCGGGAGCGTATTCGCTGGCCGGGTAGCGCGATACCAGCTCGCGGAAGTCGGAGTAGGCGTCGCGAGAAGCGCCCAGGTCACGCTTGGAGATGTCGATCAGGCGCAGGCGCTCGAGGCTAAAACGGCCCGCCTGCCAAGAGGACAGCCCGCGCATGTAGAGCGCATAGTCGGCCTGCGGATGAGTGGGATGCAGACGGATGAAGCGGCTGGCTGCGGCGCGGGCGGCTTCCCAGTCCTGGGTCTGGTAGTAGGCGTAGATCAGCTCGAGCTGGGCCTGTTCGGCATGACGCCCGAAGGGATAGCGCGTATCGATGGCCTCGAGGCGCGTAATGGCGGTGGTGTAGCGGCCGCCTTCGAGCGCGTCGCGCGCCTCGTCGTAGAGCTGCTGTTCGGCGACGCCTTCGAATTCGTCTTGTTCTTCCGTGCCGGACCTGCCGGCACAGCCCGTGATCAGGGCGGCGGCCAGAAGCAGGGCGACAAGGCGTGTGGCGATGGGGGAAACGCGCATCGTGATCCTCGTATCTAACAACTCGTGTCGGCCATGGTAGAATTGGCCATAACCCGTCCACTATAAAGCACCTCGCGCCAAAACGCAGTCCGAGGATGCTCTCCAACGACAGTCCATCATGCCCCAGACCGTGGAAGCCCAGCAGCGTGTGCCCATCTCCCTGGCCGGCAGCCGTCTCGACCAGGCCGCCGCCGAACTCTTTGCCGACCATTCCCGCGAGCGGCTCAAGGGCTGGATCAAGGCGGGCGCACTCACCGTGGATGGCCGACCGGGCAAGCCCAAGGACAAGATGGCCGGCGGCGAGTGGCTCGAGCTGGTGGCCACGCTCGAGGAGGAGACTCGCTTCGAGGCCGAGGACATCCCTCTCGACATCGTCCACGAGGACGATGAGGTGCTGATCATCGACAAGCCGGCCGGCCTGGTAGTTCACCCAGCCGCCGGAAATCCCGATGGCACCCTGCTCAATGCCCTGCTGCATCACTGCCCCGGTCTTGCTGCCGTGCCGCGTGCCGGTATCGTGCACCGGCTGGACAAGGACACCACCGGCTTGATGGTGGTGGCCAAGACCCTGGCGGCCCAGACCGCCCTGGTGGAGCAACTGCAGGCCCGCACCATGTCACGCGAGTACGATGCGGTCTGCGTCGGCGTGATGACCTCCGGCGGCACCGTGGATGCTCCCATTGGCCGCCACCCCAAGGATCGCAAGCGCCAGGCGGTCCACCCCAGCGGCAAGCCGGCGGTGACCCACTATCGGGTGGTCGAGCGTTTCCGCACCCACACCCACGTGCGCTGCCGGCTCGAGACCGGGCGCACTCACCAGATTCGTGTGCACCTGGCCCATCGGCGCTTCCCGCTGGTGGGCGATCCGGTATACGGTGGACGCCTCAAGCTGCCGGCCGCAGCCAGCGAGGGGCTCAAGACGCTGCTGCGGGAGTTTCCCCGGCAGGCACTGCATGCCCGCAAGCTGGCCTTTTTGCACCCTGCCAGCGGCGAGACGGTGGAGTTTCGGGCGCCGCTGCCCGACGATCTGCTGCTGTTGATCGATTATCTGCGTAACGACCACGAGGTCATGCGCTGAGGAGCCTGGATGAGCGATGCCCCCCACCTGCAACCGACCCTGATCGAACCCGACTGGCCGGCGCCGGCCAATGTCGGCGCGTTCGTCACTACCCGCGAGAGCGGCCCCAGCCAGGGGGAGTTCGCCTGTTTCAATCCGGCCGATCAGGTGGGCGACAATCCGGCTCACGTGGCGCTGTGCCGCCGTTTGCTGGCCGATGAGATCGACGACGAGCGGCCGCTGCTGTGGCTTCGGCAGGTGCATGGTGCCCGGGTGCAGTCGAGCTATACCGACAGCGTACCCGAGGCGGATGCCTCGGTGGCCTTCGACCGCGGCCACGCCTGCGTGGTGCTCACCGCCGATTGTCTGCCGGTGTTCTTCTGCGACCGCACGGGAACCCGGGTGGGGGTGGCCCACGCCGGCTGGCGCGGCCTGGCCGGCGGCGTGCTCGAGGCGGCGGTGGCTGCGCTCGGCGTGCCCTCGGAAGAGATCATGGTCTGGCTGGGGCCGGCGATCTCCAATGCCCAGTTCGAAGTCGGTCCCGAGGTGCAGCGGGCGTTCGTCGGCATCCATCCCGAAGCGGCGGCGGCGTTCGACCCCAGCCCCTATCGCCTGGGTCACTACATGGCCGATCTCTACAAGCTCGCCCGTCTGCGCCTGGAGCGGCTGGGAGTCGCCCATATCAGCGGCGGTCACTTCTGCACCGCCTGCGAATCCCGCTTCTACTCCTACCGCCGCGACAACGGCAAGACCGGACGCATGGCCAGCGTGATCTGGTTGAGATGAAGATTCCTGCATATCGGTAAGCGGCTTCCGGGGCCGCTCTGATCTACGTCAACCTTCGCTTCCTTTCCCTGGCCGGCGACTTGAAAGCCGGCCACGCTGACTCCATTGAATCTGTCAACGATACGACAGGGCCAAGCGGCGCGTCCGAACGCGCCGCCACCCCGATGGAGGAAAGCGAATGCGTTTCGACAAGTTCACCGCCAAGCTGCAGAACGCCGTGGCCGACGCCCAGTCGCTGGCCGTGGGCCGTGGTCACAACCAGCTCGAGCCCGGCCACCTGCTGCTGGCGCTGCTCGATGCCCGTGACACCGGCATCAAGGCACTGATCCAGAAGGCCGGCGGCGACGCCGCACGGCTGCGTGACGCCCTGGTCGGGCATCTCGACGACCTGCCCAAGGTTTCCCAGTTCACCGGCGAGGTACAGCCCTCGCGGGACCTGATCAAGCTGTTCAACCTCACCGACCGCGAGGCGCAGAAGCGCGGCGATCAATACATCGCCAGCGAGCTGGCGCTGCTCGCTGCGCTGGAGCTGAACCATGCGGTGACCAAGCTGTTGACCCAGGCCGGCGTGACCCGCAAGGCGCTGGAACAGGCCGTCGACAGCGTGCGTGGCGGCGAGCGGGTCGACGATCCCAACGCCGAGGAGAGCCGCGAGGCGCTGGAGAAGTACACCCTGGACCTCACCGCGCGTGCCGCCGATGGCAAGCTCGACCCGGTGATCGGTCGCGATGACGAGATCCGCCGCACCATCCAGGTGCTGCAGCGGCGCACCAAGAACAACCCGGTGCTGATCGGCGAACCCGGCGTGGGCAAGACCGCCATCGTCGAGGGGCTGGCCCAGCGCATCGTCAACGGCGAGGTGCCCGAAGGGCTCAAGGACAAGCGCGTGCTGTCGCTGGACATGGGCTCGCTGCTGGCCGGGGCCAAGTTCCGCGGCGAGTTCGAGGAGCGCCTGAAGTCGGTACTCAAGGAGCTGGCCCAGGAAGAGGGCCGGGTGATTCTGTTCATCGACGAGCTGCATACCATGGTCGGTGCCGGCAAGGCCGAGGGCGCGATGGACGCTGGCAACATGCTCAAGCCGGCGCTGGCCCGCGGCGAGCTGCACTGCGTGGGCGCCACCACCCTCGACGAGTACCGCAAGTACATCGAGAAGGATGCCGCCCTGGAGCGGCGCTTCCAGAAGGTGTTGGTCGACGAGCCCAGCGAAGAGGATACCGTGGCGATCCTGCGCGGGCTCAAGGAGCGCTACGAGGTACACCATAAGGTCGACATCACCGACGGTGCCATCATCGCCGCGGCCAAGCTCTCGACCCGCTACATCACCGACCGCCAGTTGCCCGACAAGGCCATCGACCTCATCGACGAGGCGTCGTCGCGTATTCGCATGGAACTGGACTCCAAGCCCGAGGAGATGGATCGCCTCGACCGCCGTCTGATTCAGCTCAAGATGGAGCGCGAGCATCTCAAGAAGGAGACCGACGAGGCCTCGAGGAAGCGCCTCGAAAGCCTGCAGGAGCAGATCGATGAACTCGAGCGCGAGTACGCCGACCTCGATGAGATCTGGAAAGCCGAGAAGGCCAGCATCCAGGGGGCGGGGCAGTTCAAGGAGGAACTCGAGAAAGCCAAGATCGAGCTGGAGCAGGCGCAGCGCAAGGGTGACCTGACCCGCATGTCGGAGCTGCGCTACGGGGTAATTCCCGAGCTGGAGAAGAAGATCACCGAGTCCAGCGAAGCCGAGGCCGATACCTCGAAGCACAAGCTGCTGCGCTCCAGCGTCACCGAGGAGGAGATCGCCGAGGTCGTATCGCGTTGGACCGGTATCCCGGTGGCCAAGATGCTCGAGGGCGAGCGCGACAAGCTGCTGCGCATGGAGGAGGCGCTGCACCGGCGCGTGATCGGCCAGGAGGAGGCGGTCACTGCAGTAGCCAACGCCGTGCGTCGCTCCCGCGCCGGGCTCGCCGATCCCAACCGGCCCAACGGTTCGTTCCTGTTCCTCGGTCCCACCGGGGTGGGCAAGACCGAGCTGTGCAAGGCGCTGGCCAACTTCCTGTTCGACACCGAAGAGGCCATGGTGCGTATCGACATGTCGGAGTTCATGGAGAAGCACTCCGTGGCGCGGCTGATCGGTGCGCCGCCCGGCTATGTCGGCTACGAGGAGGGCGGTTATCTGACCGAGGCGGTGCGGCGCAAGCCCTACTCGGTGTTGCTGCTCGACGAGGTGGAGAAGGCCCATCCCGACGTCTTCAACATCCTGCTGCAGGTGCTGGAGGACGGGCGCCTCACCGACGGCCAGGGGCGCACGGTGGATTTCCGCAATACCGTGATCGTGATGACCTCCAACATGGGGTCGGACATCATCCAGCGTCTTGGCGGAGACGACACCAAGTACGAGGAGATGAAGCAGGCGGTGATGGACGTGGTGGGCATGCACTTCCGTCCCGAGCTGATCAACCGCATCGACGAGGTCGTGGTGTTCCACGCCCTGCGTCAGGCGCAGATCGAGGCGATTGCCGGCATTCAGCTCGACCGGCTGCGGGCACGTCTGGCCGAGCATGGCATGCAGCTCGAGGTCAGCGACGAGGCCATGGCCCAGCTTGCCCTGGCGGGCTTCGATCCGGTATTCGGTGCGCGGCCGCTCAAGCGGGCGATCCAGAGCCGTATCGAGAACCCGCTGGCGCAGGATCTGCTGGCCGGCCGCTTCGCTCCCGGCGACACCATTCACGTCGAGGTGGAAGAGGAAAAACTGGTGTTCCACCGCTGATACATAACGTTACGTATTGGCCGCTGCTCGATCCAGCAAACGGCTACACTACTAGTAGGTTGCGTCCTGTAACCCCCCTTGCCCGCCCGCACTAGCCGGCGGGTTTTTTTATCTCCTCAGCCTCCGTGTGGCGGCTCACGGTTGACACTTCCGCAAGGCTGTTGGAATCTTGAGCGTTCCTGATTTGCGGGCGCGGATTCCAGCGGGCAACCCCCCATCCCCGCGCGAAGGGTAGGCCACATTGGCCTCTACCCGCCGAAGGACTACCGGATGCGGCCAACCGCCGCTTCTGGCCAATGCCCCGACGCGGCGATCCGCCGTGATGGGAACGCCCGGCTACCGCTAGCGCGATCGGCCCAGTGCGTTCCCGATGAGAGTGCAGGCCCCAACAGGGCTAAATGCCAGGGTTTGGCATCAGGTGTCGGCTCGGCCGACAGCGGCATACCGCCGCACTCGAACCCGTGCCCATCAAGGGCGCGGATCGCACTCGAGACCTCCAGGGGAGATACACAAGTGGAATTGCTTTCCGGCGCGGATATGATCGCCCGATTCCTGCAGGATGAAGGCGTCGAATACATCTATGGCTATCCCGGCGGCGCGGCACTGCATATCTACGATGCACTGTTCCGTCAGGACAAGGTCAAGCACATCCTGGTGCGCCATGAACAGGCGGCCACCCATGCCGCCGATGGCTATGCCCGGGCCTCCGGCAAGCCAGGCGTGGTACTGGTCACCTCCGGCCCCGGTGCCACCAACGCCGTCACCGGCATCGCTACCGCCTACATGGATTCGATACCCATGGTGGTGCTGTGCGGGCAGGTGATGAGCCACCTGATCGGCGACGACGCCTTCCAGGAAACCGACATCATCGGCGTGACGCGGCCGATCGTGAAGCATAGCTTCTCGATCAAGCATCCGACCGAGATTCCCGAAGTGCTGAAGAAGGCCTTCTATCTGGCCGCGACGGGTCGACCCGGCCCGGTGGTGGTGGACATTCCCAAGGACATGACCGCTCCCACCGAGCGCTACGAGTACTTCTATCCGAAGAAGGTCAAGCTGCGCTCCTACAACCCGGTGGCGCGGGGCCATACTGGCCAGATCAAGAAAGCCGTGGAGATGATGCTCAAGGCCAAGCGGCCGGTCTTCTATACCGGCGGCGGGGTCATCACCGGGCGTGCCTGCGAAGGGCTCACCGATCTGGTCAAGCGGCTCGGCTACCCCATCACCACCACACTGATGGGTATCGGGGCCTATCCGCAGAGCGACAGGCAGTGTCTGGGCTGGCTGGGCATGCACGGCTCCTACGAGTCGAACATGGCCATGCACCATGCCGACCTGATCATCGCCATCGGCGCGCGTTTCGACGACCGCGTGACCAACAACACCTCCAAGTTCTGTCCCACGGCCAAGATCATCCATGTCGACATCGACCCCAGCTCCGTCTCCAAGACGGTGCGTGCCGACGTGCCCATCGTCGGGCCGGCGGCCAGCGTCATCGACGAGATGATCAGCCTGGTGCAGGGCAAGGAGATCGGCCATCCCGAGGCGCTGACCGAGTGGTGGCAGAAGATCGATGGCTGGCGCGAGGAGCGTCGCGGCAAGCTCTACGAGCCCTCGAAGCCCGGCGAGCAGCTCAAGCCTCAGGAGGTGATCGAGGCGCTGTGCGAAATCACCCGCGGTGAGGCCTATGTGACCACCGACGTGGGCCAGCATCAGATGTTCGCCGCCCAGTACTACAAGTTCGACAAGCCCAACCGCTTCATCACCTCGGGCGGGCTCGGCACCATGGGCTTCGGCTTTCCGGCGGCCATGGGCATCAAGCAGAACTTCCCGGACGAGCAGGTCATCTGTGTCACCGGCGAAGGCAGTTTCCAGATGATGATGCAGGAGCTCTCCACCTGTAAGCAGTTCGGTGGTGGGGTCAAGATCATCAATCTGAACAATGCCTCGCTGGGCATGGTGCGCCAGTGGCAGGATCTCAACTACAAGTCCCGCCACGCCCACTCCTATATGGAGTCGCTGCCGGATTTCGCCAAGCTGATCGAGGCCTATGGCTTCACGGCGCTGCGGGTGGAGACGATGGACGAGCTGCGCCCGGCGCTGGAACGCACCTTCGCCGACAAGCATGAGCTGGTGTTCGTCGATGTCATCGTCGACCCGCGCGAGCACGTTTATCCGATGCAGGTGCCCCTCGGCTCCATGCGTGACATGCTGCTTTCCAAGACGGAGCGGACCTGATGCGCCATATCATCTCGATTCTCATGGAAAACGAACCGGGCGCACTGTCTCGCGTGGTAGGGCTGTTCTCGCAGCGCAACTTCAACATCGAGACGCTCAACGTAGCGCCCACCGAGGACCCGTCGCTGTCGCGGCTGACCGTGACCACCGTCGGTGACGACCGGGTGATCGAGCAGATCACCAAGCATCTCAACAAGCTGATCGACGTGATCAAGCTGGTCGATCTCACCGAGGGCAACCACATCGAGCGCGAGCTGATGCTGGTGAAGGTCAAGGCGCTGGGGGCGGCCCGCGATGAGGTCAAACGTACGGTGGACATCTTCCGCGCACAGATCGTCGACGTCACGCCGAGCCTCTACACGGTGCAGATTACCGGGGACGCTCCCAAGCTCGATGCGTTCCTGCAGGCCATGGGGCCGGTGGGGATTCTCGAAGTGGCGCGGACCGGGGTGTCGGGTATCGCCCGCGGCGACAAGGTGCTTTCGCTCTGAGTTACGACTGCGTTCGTGACGTAAATCTACCTTCTGCAGTATGTCTAGCCGCCCTACGGGGCGGCTTTTTGTTGGCTGGCTCTGTCAGCGCTCCTCGACTTCGTCCCACAACGCCTGGATCAGAGGGCTCTTCAACTGGCGGTGGAGAACGCAAAGCCCGACATCGTAATGGGGCAGCTCGGGTTTCACCGGCAGTACCCGCACCCGCTGGGCCAAGGGGCTGTTGTCGAGCACGATCCGCGGCACCACGCCGATGCCGAAGCCGAGCCCCACCATGCTGACGATCGCTTCGTGACCGGCCACCTGGGCGTAGATGCTGGGTGGCACGCCCAGAGCGCGAAACCAGGTGTCCGTATACTCCCGTGACAGTCCCGCCTCGGAGAGAATCATCGGCACGTTGCGCCACTGCCCGATGGAAGGGGAGTCGGGCGTGGCGGGAACCCACTCGGCCTGGGCCATCGGGGCAATGAACACCAGCGGTGAGCGGGTCAGCGACTTGAAGGCCAGTCCGGCCGGCATGCTGCGGGGTCGCGGTGTGATGGCCATGTCCTCCTCTCCCGCCAGCACCCGCCCCATCGATTCCGCCGGATCGCCGGTATGCAGCTTGAGCTCGATACGCGGATGGCGCTGACGGACGTCGCTGAGCAGGTCGTAGAGGAAGCTGTAGCTGGCGGTGACTGAGCAGTAGATGCTGATTTCACCGGCAAGCTCGCCGGCCTGGCTGCCCAGGGCGTGGCGCAGCAACTCCCATTGGTGCAATGCCTCACGAGCATATTGCTGAAAGAGTTGGCCCTGGCGGGTCAGGGCGACATGGCGGTTGTCGCGCACGAACAGCGGCGCATCGAGCGTCTCTTCGAGCTGGCGGATCGTCCGTGAGAGCGTCGAAGGGCTGACGTGACAAAGCTCGCTGGCACGACCGAAGTGCAGCGTATCGGCCAGGGCGAGAAACTGCTTGAGGGGGCGCATGTCCATCGAGTGATTATTGCACATCATGGCATGTCGTGTTGCAAATATCGCATTTTACGCAACATGCGCATGGCGTTAAGGTAGCCACATCGAAAGAGCCGACTCCCAGCGCCGCGACAGACGGCGCGGGTGGCCGTCAACGCTGACACGACACTTCGCCAATCTTCGCTTCAGGAGCAATACGCATGCACGTCTACTACGACAAGGACTGTGACCTCTCCCTCATTCAGGGCAAGAAGGTCACCATCGTGGGCTACGGCTCACAGGGTCACGCCCATGCCAACAACCTCAAGGAGTCCGGTGTCGACGTCACCGTCACGCTGCGCTCGGGCTCTTCCTCCGCGGCCAAGGCCGAAGGGGCTGGCCTCAAGGTTGCGTCCGTCGAGGAGGCGTGCAAGGTGGCCGACGTGGTGATGGTGCTGGCGCCGGACGAAAATCAGAAGGCGATCTATGAGAACCAGATCGAGCCGAACCTGAAGCAAGGCGCCACCCTGGCCTTCGCCCACGGCTTCAACATTCACTACAACCAGATCGAGCCGCGCAAGGATCTCGATGTGATCATGGTCGCCCCCAAGGCGCCGGGTCACACCGTTCGCTCCGAGTTCGTCAAGGGCGGCGGTATTCCCGACCTGATCGCCATCCATCAGGATGCTTCGGGCAAGGCCAAGGAGCTTGCGCTCTCCTATGCCGCGGCCATTGGCGGCGGCCGTAGCGGCATCATCGAGACTACCTTCAAGGACGAGACCGAAACCGACCTGTTCGGTGAGCAGGCCGTTCTCTGCGGCGGCGCGGTCGAGCTGGTCAAGGCAGGCTTCGAAACCCTCACCGAAGCGGGCTACGCACCGGAGATGGCCTACTTCGAGTGTCTGCACGAGCTCAAGCTGATCGTCGACCTGATGTACGAAGGCGGCATCGCCAACATGAACTACTCCATCTCCAACAACGCGGAGTATGGCGAGTACGTGACCGGTCCCGAGGTGATCAACGAGCAGTCCCGCCAGGCCATGCGCAATGCACTCAAGCGCATCCAGACCGGCGAGTACGCCAAGATGTTCATCCAGGAAGGCAACACCAACTATCCCTCGATGACTGCCCGTCGTCGCCTCAATGCCGAGCATGAGATCGAGCAGGTGGGTGCCAAGCTGCGTGGCATGATGCCGTGGATCGCGGCCAACCAGCTGGTGGACAAGTCCAAGAACTGACTGTCCGTTTGGCGCATGTGTTGCACCCAAGGGCGCGGATTTTCCGCGCCCTTGGCGTTCTGGTGGTCCGCATGTGCACTGTCCGCTGCGATATCTCGGTGTAGAATGGTGATTAATACCTTCGGGTGAACCCATTCTGGCAATGGACGAGACGAATGAGTCAGGAGCCCCGCAACACCGAGCACGACAATTCCCGCGATGCCCCGGAGTCTTGCCCCACTGAGGGCAAGAGGGAGCAGCCGGCCGAAGAGGATCTGGCTGCCGCCTTCGTGCGTGAGACGGAGGTGATCGAAGAGTCGATCGAGAATGGCAAGAAGGTGCGGCGCAAAGGCATCTATCTGTTGCCCAACCTCTTCACCACATCAGCCCTGTTTGCCGGCTTCTTCTCGGTGGTGGCGGGTATCAACGGCGACTTCACCGCTGCTGCCGTGGCCATTTTCATCGCCATGGTGCTGGACGGGCTGGACGGACGGGTGGCTCGCCTGACCAATACCCAGAGCGCCTTCGGTGCCGAATACGACAGCCTTTCCGACATGCTCTCCTTCGGCGTGGCGCCGGCATTGGTGGCGTTTACCTGGATACTCCAGGACATCGGCAAGACCGGCTGGGTGGTGGCCTTTCTCTACGTCGCCTGTGCGGCGCTGCGGCTGGCACGCTTCAACGTCCAGCTCGGTAGCGTCGACAAGAAGTGGTTCATCGGCCTCCCCAGCCCTTCGGCGGCAGCCTTCGTGGCGGCCAGCGTCTGGACCTTCCACAGCTTCGATGCCGAGGCCTTCGGCTTCAAGCTGCTGATGCTGTTCGTGGTAGCAACCGCCGGTATCCTGATGGTCAGCAACATTCGCTACTACAGTTTCAAGGAAATCGATCTCAAGGGACCGGTGCCTTTCGTGGTGCTGCTGGCCATCGTGCTCGGCTTCGTGGTGATCTCGGTCGAGCCTTCGGTGATGTTGCTGCTGCTGTTCGGCGCCTACGTGGCATCCGGCCCGACGCTTGCCGCCATGCGCAAGATGAAACACTCACCGCCCTCGAGCTGAGTGGCTGCGTGATCTTCGACGCCCGCCCCGTGCGGGCGTCGTCGTCTTCACTCCTGGGGCAAAACCATCCACAGCCCCTCGCCGGTAAGCGCCTGTGGATAGCTCGTCCGCCCGCGTCTCGTCACCGCGTTGCCATCATCCTGAAATTTTTTTTACAGCCGCCCCTTGCGGGGCTCGGGGGAAAACCGTAAAGTACGCATCCGCTGCCGGTGACGAGCAACGTTGCAGGCGGTGGGAAGAGTGGTAAGTGGTTGTCGTTGTTTGAGTTTTCCGATTCGCTTCGCAAAATTCGCACTTGACGCCCGCAGCGGATTCGGTAGAATGCGCCCCACTCGAAAGCAGGTCCGTCAGCGGGCTTGCGGTCGCCGGCTTCGGCCGGTCTTCGATGTCAGGGTCACCTCGGTGACGGCCTCGAAGAGAGTTGACAAACTCCGGCGCTTCAGTAGAATACGCCTTCCTCGCAGGGCGCTGGCGAGGCCTCTCGGTCATAGGATCGACGGCCCCGACAGCAAGCGAGACGCTCTTTAACAATCGATCAGGTAATTCATGTGGGCGCTTGTCGATGAGGTGGTGAGAAGTCACACCATTTCAAGGCAAGCGACTCGTCGAGACCTTCGGGTCTTTTGAGAAGCTTTGACC